>NZ_BAEU01000105.1:0-14614 GCF_000246875.1 Halomonas sp. KM-1 | reverse complement strand
CGCGCCCCGGCGGCCACGTCGTCACGACGGGCCGTATAGGCGGCATCCGGCCGCTTCGCCGAAGGCGTACGCTCGGGCACTTCCCAGGGAATATCGGTATCGCCGTCGTCACCGAAGGTGGGCTCGAGCCCCGGTTCACGCAGCGAAGGCACCTCGGCATCGGCTCCGCCGCGACGCCGCTGCCAAAACCGCCAACGCCGCGGCGCCGGCTCGGCTGCTGCCTCAGCGTCGTGTTCCGTCTCGTTCTGCTCCTGGTCATCGCCCTCGCGCCAGTGCGGTTCATGCCGCTCGCGCACCAAACCGAACGGAGAAGCCGCCCAGCGCCACAGGCGCAGGAAGCGATAGCCGAGCTCATCCATGACGGCCAGCCAGGAGAGCCCGGTGAAGAGCGGGAAGCCACACAGCATGGCCGCCACCGCCAGCAGGCCGGTGCCACCCGAGTCGACCAACGGCACCAGCGCGCCCACCAGCCCCTCGCCCAGGATGCCGCCCGAGGCATAGGGCAGCACGCTGTTCGGGCTGTAGAAATGCAGCGCCCCCAGCGTGGTGGTGCCCAGCAGCAGCAGCACCAGGCCACCCAGGCGAACGGCAACGGCCGTGGCGTCCCATTCGATCTGCACGCGGCGATGGCGAATCAGCCACCAGCCGGCAAAGCCCAGCATGCCGGGCCACCACAGCGCACTGGCGCCGAACAAGGAATACAGCACGTCGGCCAGCCAGGCACCGAAAGGCCCCATCCAGTTACCAACCTCGGTTTCCGGGCCGCGACGCGACCAGCCGGGGTCGGTGCCCTGATAGCTGAACAGCGCCAGCAGCAGAAACACGCAGGCAGCCAGCAGAAGAATGATTGCCCCTTCCCGGGCCACGCCCTGCAGGTGAATTGCCAGGCGTGTGGTCGGCTGCTGGGGGCTCTCCTCCGTTGCGCGCCGCGGCACGCCTCTTTCCTTTGCACTCAACTCGCCAACCCCCTCGCACCGTTACGGCAACGGTGCCTTTCTCGACTTGCACGAAGCAGATTGAATTCAGCCGCCATCATACCGGGAGTACAGGCCTCGGCACAGTGGTCACGCAGGTCGCTTGAGCCAAATCGGCTGCGGCGTCAGACTAGAGGTATTCCTGCTGACGAGGAGCGCCCTTCGATGCTGTCCTGGCTTCCCGCGCGTCCCGTGCGTTTTCCTCCCGTTTCGCGCGCGTTGCGTGACCCGGAAGGCTTGCTGGCAGCGGGCGGCGAACTCACGCCCGAGTGGCTGTTGGCGGCCTACCGGCACGGCATCTTTCCCTGGTACAGCGATGACCAACCCATCCTGTGGTGGTGCCCGAACCCGCGCATGGTGCTGTTCCCCGACGAACTGCGCATCGCTCGCAGCCTGGACAAGCGGCTACGCAACGGCGGCCTTCGGGTCACCTTCGATCGCGCCTTCGCGGCCGTCGTCAGAGCCTGCGCCGAGCCCCGCCAAGGCCAGCCGGGCACCTGGATCACCGAGGAGATGCATGCCGCCTACGTGACGTTGCATCGCCTCGGCTATGCCCGCTCGGTAGAGGTGTGGCGCGGAGCCGAGCTGGTCGGCGGGCTCTACGGCGTGGCCATGGGACCGGTATTCTTCGGCGAGTCGATGTTCTCGCGGGCCAACGATGCCTCCAAGATCGCCCTCGTGCATCTGGTACGCGTCATGCGCGCGGGCGGCGGGCGCCTGATCGACTGCCAGATGCATACCCGCCACCTCGCCAGCCTGGGCGCACGCGACATCGCTCGCACCGAGTTCATCAACTATCTTGAATCATGTCTGGCGACGTCGGAACATAAGGATAGCCAATATCCCCTGCCCTGCTGGGGGCTACCCGATGACTCATCCCGCGTCGAACCCCTGACGGCACTCACTTAAGGAGGCGACCCCCGTGAGCAGCAATGCGCCTCGTCATCCGATAAGGGATCTGCGCTTCTTCCTGACCGTACCGCACGCCTGCAGCTATCTGGAAGGGCACGAAGCCACGACCCTGTTTCTCGATCCCCAGGAGTCGCATGGGCAGGGCATCTACGACTCGCTGGCCCTGCTCGGCTTTCGTCGCAGCGGACGGCACCTCTACCGCCCTCACTGCGAGGGCTGCAGCGCCTGCGTCTCGGTGCGCATACCGGTCGACGACTTCCAGCCCAGCCGCAGCCAGCGGCGGGTCGCCAGGCGCAACGGGGACTTGTCGCTGGTCGAGCGACCGGCGCTGTTCGACGTAGAGCACTACGCGCTCTACGAGCGCTACATCCAGGTACGCCACTGGGATGGCGACATGTTCCCCCCCAGTCGCGAGCAGTACCGCACCTTCCTGACCCTCGACGAGCCCTACTCGCGGCTGCTCGAGTTCCGCCAGGATGGACGCTTGATCGCCGTGTCGGCCTTCGACCGCCTGGAGCACGGCCTCTCCGCCATCTACACCTTCTTCGACCCGGACCCGGACTACGACCGGCGTTCGCTCGGGACCTTCGCCGTACTGAGCCTGTTGAATCTGGCCTACCGCGAGGGGCTGCCCCACGTCTATCTGGGCTACTGGATTCGCCAATGCCGCAAGATGGCCTACAAAGAGGCCTACCGCCCGCTGGAAGCACTGGAAGGGCGGCACTGGCGGCGCCTGTTACCCACTTCGTCCTCACCCTGACACGGCCCGCTTTGCCTTGACGCCCGGCTTGCGGCACAATATCGCGCTATCCTAGGGACGGGCGCGCCGTTCATCGGTGCGCTCGGCGCCCTGTCGTACGGTAGCCATGGCGCCTGGGGCTCATGGCATACGAAGTCATGCATACATCGTCATCAGCGAGGAACCGCCTATATGGCACGTGAAGACCATATCGAAATGGAAGGCGTCGTCGTCGATACCCTTCCCAACACCACCTTTCGCGTCGAGCTGGAAAACGGCCACGT
The DNA here is from genome assembly GCF_000246875.1 of Halomonas sp. KM-1. NCBI lineage: Bacteria > Pseudomonadati > Pseudomonadota > Gammaproteobacteria > Oceanospirillales > Halomonadaceae > Halomonas > Halomonas sp. KM-1. The sequence goes on along the minus strand of NZ_BAEU01000105.1, from coordinate 11,705 downwards.
CGTGACCGCCCACATCTCGGGCAAGATGCGCAAGAACTACATCCGCATTCTCACCGGCGACAAGGTCAAGGTCGAACTGACCCCCTACGACCTGACCAAGGGCCGCATCGTCTATCGCTCACGCTGAGCGAACGCGGGCGCCTGGCAGCGACGCCGCCCTCGACACGACAACGCCCCGTCCGGAGACAGGGCGCTGTGTGAGGTCGAAACCACCCTGGGCTCAGGGCGCGTCGGCCATTTCCGACTCCGTGGAGAGATGCAACTCACCATCCTCCACCGTGACGTGAACCACTCCCCCGTGCTCGGATAGCTCCCCGAACAGGATCAGCTCCGCCAACGGCTTCTTGAGTTTCTCCTGGATCAGCCTCGCCATGGGCCTTGCGCCCATGCTGGGGTCGTAGCCCTTCTCGGCCAGCCAGTCTCGGGCGGCGATGTCCACATCCAGCTGTACCCGCTTCTCGTCGAGCTGCGCCTGCAGCTCCACCAGGAACTTGTCCACCACGCTGCGCACCACCGAGGTGGGCAGAGAGTGGAACTGGATGATGCCGTCCAGGCGGTTACGGAACTCCGGCGAGAAGGTCTTGCGAATCACCTCCATGGCATCGGTGGAGTGATCCTGGCTCTGGAAGCCGATGGAGCGGCGAGCCTGCTGCTCGGCACCGGCATTCGAGGTCATGATCACGATCACATGGCGGAAGTCCGCCTCGCGCCCGTTGTTGTCGGTGAGCCGGCCGTGGTCCATTACCTGCAGCAGCAGGTTGAAGACCTCCGGGTGCGCCTTCTCGATCTCGTCGAGCAACAGCACGCAGTGCGGCTGCTTGGTGATCGCCTCGGTAAGCAACCCGCCCTGGTCGTAACCGACGTAGCCCGGGGGGGCACCGATCAGCCGCGACACGGTGTGGCGCTCCATGTACTCCGACATGTCGAAACGCACCAGCTCGATGCCCATGATGCGTGACAATTGACGCGCCACTTCGGTCTTGCCCACCCCGGTGGGGCCGGCGAAGAGGAAGCTGCCCACCGGCTTGTCGGGGGACTTGAGACCGGCCCGCGACAGTTTGATGGCGGCAGAGAGGCTGTCGATGGCCTCGTCCTGACCGAACACCAGCATCTTCAGGTCGCGGTCCAGGTTCTCGAGCAGCTTGCGGTCGGAGCTGGACACACTCTTGGGCGGAATCCGCGCGATCGACGCCACTACGGCCTCGACCTGGTCCACGTCTATGGTATCGACCCGCACCTCCGGCGGCAGCAGGCGCTGATGCGCACCGGCCTCGTCGATCACGTCGATGGCCTTGTCGGGCAGATGGCGGTCGTTGATGTAGCGATCCGCCAAGCGCGCCGCGCTCTCCAGTGCCGCGTCGGTGTACTTGAGGCGATGGTGCTCCTCGAAGCGCGAGCGCAGCCCCTTGAGGATGCGGATAGTGTCGTCCACCGAGGGGGCCATGACGTCGACCTTCTGGAAACGACGTGCCAGCGCCCGATCCTTCTCGAAGATGCCGCGGAACTCCTGGAAGGTGGTGGAGCCGATACAGCGCAGCTCACCCGAGGAGAGCAGAGGCTTGAGCAGGTTCGAGGCATCCATCACCCCGCCGGAAGCCGCTCCGGCACCGATCACGGTGTGGATCTCGTCGATGAAGAGGATCGAGTTGGGCTGCTTCTTGAGCTCCGCCAACAGGCTCTTCAGACGCTTCTCGAAATCGCCACGGTACTTGGTGCCGGCCAGCAAGGCACCCATGTCGAGGGCGTAGACCACGGCATCGCCGATGACCTCGGGCACGTCCTCTTCGACGATGCGCTTGGCCAGACCCTCGGCGATGGCGGTCTTGCCCACGCCGGCCTCGCCCACCAGCAGCGGGTTGTTCTTGCGCCGGCGGGCGAGGATCTGGATCACCCGCTCGAGCTCGTGCTCACGCCCGATGAGCGGATCGATCTTGCCCATCCGCGCCTGCTCGTTGAGGTTGGTGGCGTAGCCGGTCAGCGGGTTGGCGCTGGTCTCGCCGCCGCCCTCTTCGGCCTCTTCGCTATCGCTGGGCGACGACGAAGGATTCTGGCCGTGTCCCGCCACCTTGGAAATTCCGTGGGCGATGTAATTCACCGCATCGACCCGGGCCACGTTTTGCTGCTTGAGGAAGTAGACCGCCTGGCTCTCCTGCTCGGAGAAGATGGCCACCAGTACGTTGGCCCCGGTCACTTCGCTCTTGCCGGAGGACTGCACGTGGAACACGGCACGCTGCAGCACGCGTTGAAAACCCAGGGTCGGCTGGGTCTCGCGGTCGCTCTGATCCTCGGGAATCAGCGGAGTGGTGGAATTGATGAAATCCTGCAGGTCGGACCGCAACTTGTCGAGGTTGGCCCCACAGGCTCGCAGCACGTCTGCCGCTGAGGCATTGTCGAGCAGCGCCAGCAGCAGGTGCTCCACGGTCATGAACTCGTGCCGCTTGGAGCGGGCCACGGTAAATGCCGTGTTCAGGGTCAGTTCAAGTTCTTTGCTCAGCATGGCAGTCCCCTTCTCGCCGCTTAGGGCTTGCATCGGATCTTTCGTGGTCCGGCACCTTCAACATCGGGCACAAACGCTGCCGTTGCAAGTCTCTTCACTCAACGACTGCCATTCCTGTCCCGTCTCGAGCAGGCCGGGAGTCGTCAGTCCGTCGCCTCGATGTCGCTGAGCAACGGATGCTGACACTCTCTTGCATATTGATTGACCTGATGACTTTTGGTTTCCGCGATGTCGCGGGTAAATATGCCGCAGGTCGCCTTGCCTTGGGTATGCACCGTGAGCATCACCTGCACGGCGGTCTCGCTGTCCATGTGGAAGAAGCTCTGCAGCACCTCCACCACGAACTCCATGGGGGTGTAGTCGTCGTTGTGCAGCACCACCTTGTACATCGGCGGGCGCGCCACCTCGGGGTCGGCAGGCTGCACGGCGAGATCGCCGTCATCCTGTTCTTCGGGACGCGGCGGTCGCGTCATGCCTGCCACGATACCGACCGACTCCCATGCGCTCGGGTCTTCAATCTCGAACATAAAAGCCACACACCATCTCGACAAGCCGGTCATCTGGCATCTCAGGTTAGACGAGAACAGACCGGCAGGGTTCAGCTTGATACGTAAAAGGCCCCCGTCCGCCAGGCGGACGGGGGCCCGGTGGGTCGACGAGCCGCTTACATGTTGTCCGCGACCGCCTGACCGAACTCGGAGCACTTGAGCAGCTTGGCATTGTCCATCAGGCGATGGAAGTCATAAGTGACCTCGCCCTTGGCAATGGCCTTCTCCATGCCCTTGAGCACCAGGTCGGCAGCCTCCACCCAGCCCATGTGACGCAGCATCATCTCGGCGGAGAGAATCACCGAGCCGGGGTTGACCTTGTCCTGGCCGGCGTACTTCGGCGCGGTGCCGTGCGTGGCCTCGAACATGGCCACGGCGTCGGCCAGATTGGCACCCGGCGCAATGCCGATACCGCCCACTTCCGCCGCCAGGGCGTCGGAGAGGTAGTCGCCATTGAGGTTCAGGGTGGCGATGACGTCGTACTCGGCCGGACGCAGCAGGATCTGCTGCAACATGGCGTCGGCGATGACATCCTTGACCACGATGTTCTTGCCGGTCTTGGGATTCTTGAACTGCATCCACGGACCGCCGTCGAGCAGCTCGGCACCGAACTCCTGCTTGGCGACTTCGTAGCCCCAGTCCTTGAAGGAGCCCTCGGTGAACTTCATGATGTTGCCCTTGTGCACCAGGGTCAGCGACTCACGGTCATTGTCCACGGTGTACTGCAGAGCCTGACGCACCAGACGCTTGGTACCTTCCTCGGAGACCGGCTTGACGCCGATGCCGCAGTTCTCGGGGAAACGAATGTTGGTGACACCCATCTCCTCGCGCAGGAACTTGATCACCTTGTCGGCTTCCGGGGTGCCGGCCTTCCATTCGATACCGGCGTAGATGTCCTCGGAGTTCTCGCGGAAGATCACCATGTCGACGTCGGCAGGCTTCTTCACCGGGCTCGGCACGCCTTCGAACCAGCGCACCGGACGCAGACAGACGTAGAGATCGAGCTTCTGACGCAGGGCCACGTTCAGCGAGCGGATGCCACCGCCCACGGGCGTGGTCAGCGGACCCTTGATGGAGACGACGTACTCCTGGACGGCCTCCAGGGTCTCTTCCGGCAGCCAGGTATCGGCGTCGTAGACCTGGGTGGCCTTCTCGCCGGCGTAGACTTCCATCCAGTGGATCTTACGCTCGCCGTTGTAGGCCTTCTGCACGGCAGCGTCGATGGCAATCTTCATCGCCGGAGTGACGTCGACACCGATGCCATCACCCTCGATGAACGGGATGATCGGATTGTTCGGTACGTTCAGGGTGTTGTCGGCGTTGACGGTAATCTTCTCGCCGCCTTCAGGGACGACAATTTTCTGATACCCCATTGAGAACTCCCCTGTCTGGTATGTTCAGTGGAGCGCGGAGTATAGCATCGTCCATCCCAACCGGCCCATATGACCTAAGGACCCCCACCCGCCGGTGGGCGGATGGGGGTCGTTGGGTAGAGCCTGAAGGTACTAGCGGGACATCAGCCCTTGGCCACCAGCGCCAGGGCCTCGTTCAAGGTCTTGCTCGGTCGCATGGCCGCCCGTGCCAGCTCAGCGTCGGCATGGTAGTAGCCGCCGATGTCCACCGGCTGGCCCTGCACGCCATTGAGCTCCTCGAGGATGGTCGCCTCGTTGGCTTCCAGGGTCTCGGCCAGGCGTGCGAACAGCGCCTTGAGCTTGGCGTCCTGGTCCTGGGCAGCCAGTGCCTGAGCCCAGTACAGGGCCAGGTAGAAGTGGCTACCCCGGTTGTCCAGTTCCCCTACCTTGCGCGATGGCGACTTGTTGTGCTCCAGGAACTGGCCGACGGCCTTGTCCAGCGCATCCGCCAGCAGCGCGGCGCGGTAGTTGCCGAAGCGCTTGGCGAGATGCTCCAGGGAGGCGGTCAGCGCGAGGAACTCGCCGAGGCTGTCCCAGCGCAGGTGGTTTTCCTCGAGCAGCTGCTGCACGTGCTTGGGTGCCGAGCCGCCGGCGCCGGTCTCGAACATGCCGCCACCGGCCATCAGCGGCACGATGGAGAGCATCTTGGCGCTGGTGCCCAGCTCCATGATCGGGAACAGGTCGGTGAGATAGTCACGCAGGATGTTGCCGGTCACCGAGATGGTGTCGAGGCCACGGATCACGCGTTCCAGGGTATAGCGCATGGCCCGAACCTGGGACATGATCTGGATGTCGAGACCGCTGGTGTCGTGATCCTCGAGGTAGGTCTTCACCTTCTTGATCAGCTCGTTCTCGTGCGGGCGGTAGGGGTCGAGCCAGAACACCGCCGGCATGCCGGAATCGCGGCAGCGCTCCACGGCCAGCTTGACCCAGTCGCGGATCGGCTCGTCCTTGACCTGACACATCCGCCAGATATCGCCCTTTTCAACGTTCTGGGACAGCAGCACCTCGCCGGTCTCCAGGTCGGTGATGTTGGCGACGCCGTCCGCCGGCACCTCGAAGGTCTTGTCGTGGGAGCCGTACTCCTCCGCCTTCTGCGCCATCAGGCCGACGTTGGGCACGGTGCCCATGGTGGCCGGGTCGAAGGCGCCATGCCATTTGCAGAAGTTGATCATCTCCTGATAAATGCGGGCGAAGGTGGACTCCGGGATCACCGCCTTGACGTCCTTCATGCGGCCATCGGCGCCGTACATCTGGCCGCCGGCGCGGATCATGGCGGGCATCGAAGCGTCGACGATCACGTCGCTGGGCGAGTGGAAGTTGGTGATGCCACGGGCCGAGTCCACCATGGCCAGCTCAGGACGCTGGTCGTGGCAGGCGTGCAGGTCGCGGATGACCTCCTCACGCTGGGATTCGGGCAGGGTGTCGAGCTTGTCGTAGAGGTTCACCATGCCGTTGTTGACGTCGACACCCAGCTCATCGAACAGCGCGCCGTGCTTCTCGAAGGCATCCTTGTAGAAGATCTTGACGCAGTGGCCGAAGACGATCGGGTGCGAGACCTTCATCATCGTGGCCTTGACGTGCAGGGAGAACATCACACCGGTCTTGCGCGCGTCCTCGATCTCACGCTCGTAGAATTCGCACAGCGCCTTCTTGCTCATGAACATGCTGTCGATGATCTCGCCTTCGAGCAGCGCGACCTTGGGCTTGAGCACCAGCGACTCGCCGCTCTTGGTGATCAGCTCCATCTTCACATTGCGGGCGCGATCCAACGTCATCGACTTCTCGCCGTGGTAGAAGTCGCCGCCGTGCATGTGCGATACGTGAGTGCGCGAAGCCTGGCTCCACTCACCCATGGAGTGCGGATACTTGCGGGCATACTCCTTCACCGCCTTGGGTGCGCGGCGGTCGGAGTTACCCTCGCGCAGCACCGGGTTGACGGCACTGCCCTTGACCTTGTCGTAACGCGCCTTGATCTCTTTCTCTTCGTCGTTCTTCGGCTCGTCCGGATATTCCGGCAGCTTGTAACCCTGCCCCTGCAGCTCCTTGATCGCTGCCCTGAGCTGCGGCATGGAGGCACTGATGTTGGGCAGCTTGATGATGTTGGCTTCCGGCGTCTTGGCCAGAGCGCCCAGTTCGGCGAGGTGGTCCTCGACGCGCTGCTCGGCGGTCAGGTAATCGGGGAACTGGGAGAGAATCCGAGCCGCCAGGGAGATGTCCCGGGTTTCCACCTCGATACCCGCGGCGTCGGTGTAAGCGTCGATGATCGGCAACAGCGAATGGGTCGCCAGCGCAGGCGCTTCGTCGGTGAACGTATAGATAATCTTCGGCGTTTTTGACATGGTGGCTTTGATCTCTCTGGTCGCTGCGGTGGCAAATAACTGGAACGGTTGCGCGCACTCACGATGCCTGAAACGGGGTCCCTGGGTGCTCCACCTACGGTTCTCATCTGGCGGGGGATGCGCTTGGCATCGACCCGGTGGCGGAGTCACGGCAGGCCCGTAACGACGAGGGCGCTCCCGGCGAGCGTGCGCATTATATCAGCCCGTCCGCCTCGGCGTATGGTCAATAAGGCTGACGCGTTTCCCCCTCCCATCCCGTCCCGCTTGCCGGTAAGCTTTGCCCCATGAGCGCCATCTATCTCCTGCACAAGCCCTACCGCATGCTCTCCCAGTTCACCGATCGTCGCGGTAAGGGGGAAGCACCGCGTGCGACACTGGCGGACATCATCAAGGTGCCAGGCGTCTACGCTGCAGGACGGCTGGACTATGATTCAGAAGGATTGCTGCTGCTGACCGGCGATGGTGCGCTGATCCAGCGCATCAGCGACCCGAGCCACAAGCAGCCCAAGACCTATCGCGTGCAGGTGGAAGGCAGCCCCGACGAGTCGGCACTGGACGCGCTGCGTCAAGGTGTCGCGCTCAGCGACGGCATGACCCGCCCGGCCAAGGTCCGGCGACTGGCCCACAGCGGCCTGGCCGAGCGCACGCCGCCGCTGGACCCGAAGCGGCATCCGCTGACGACCTGGCTGGAGCTGACCATCAGCGAAGGCCGCAACCGCCAGGTCAGACGCATGACCGCCCATGTCGGCCACCCCACCCTGCGCCTGGTGCGCGTGGCCATCGGCCCCTGGCGCCTGGACGGGCTGGCGCCGGGGGAATGGCGCCGCGAGACCCTGCACGCCCCGCGCAACACGACCCGAAGACCGCCGCACCGCAAAGGCAGAGGAGAGAAACGATGAGCCGCTGGCAACCGCACGTCACCGTGGCTACCGTCGTGGAGCGCGCCGGTCGTTTTCTGATGGTGGAAGAAGCCCCCCGAGGCAGCAAGGTCACCCTGTTCAATCAGCCCGCCGGCCATCTGGAGCCCGGCGAGCGACTGAAGGAGGCCGCCCTGCGCGAACTGCGCGAGGAGACCGCCTGGCAGGTGGGCATCACCGACTACCTCGGTCTCTACGTCTACCAGGCGCCAAGCGGCGAAACCTTCCACAGCCATGGCTTCTTCGGCATGGCGCTGGCCCACCTGGGCAACCCGCTCGACCCCGCCATCGTCGCCGTACACTGGCTGACCCTCGACGAGGTCGAGGAGCTAGAACGCCAGGGGCGCATGCGCAGCCCCCTGGTGCTGCGCCGCATTCGCGATGCCCTGGCTGCGCGCTTCTATCCCATGGATGTGGTACACGAGATCTAATCCCTCATCAGCAGCCGATACAGCGCCGGGATCACCAGCAGCGTCAGCAGCGTCGAGGCCACCAGCCCCGAGATGATCGCCCAGGCCATCGGCGGCCACAGCGTCGACTGGGTCAGGGTCAGCGGCACCAGGCCGGCCACGGTGGTGGCGGTGGTGAGCAGCACCGGCCGCGTGCGCCGGGCCACCGCCGAGACCACGGCCTCGCTGACCGACTCGCCCTGGCGCCGGTTGGCGTTCATCAGGTCGATCAGCACGATGGCGTTGTTGACCACGATGCCGACCAATGCCACTACACCGAGAATGGCGGTGAAGCCGAACGGCTGGCCGGCCAGCCAAAGCCCCGGCACCACGCCGATGATCGCCAGCGGCAGCGTGGTCAGCACGATGAACAGCTGGCGGAAAGAGTTGAACTGGGCGAGCAAGAAGACCACCAGCAGCAGGCCACCGAACGGCAGCGTCTGGAACAGCGCGGTATTGGCATCGCCGGCGGACTCCGCCGCACCGCCGACGCTGTAGCTGACACCGGGCGGTAGCTCGAGCGCCTCCAGGCGCGGCAGGATGTCGCCCAATACGCCGTCGTAGGTCCAGCCATCCGCCACCTCCGCCAGTACCACCGTCATGCGCTGCAGGCCGCGATGCTGGATCACCGCCGGACGCCAGGCCGGCGTCAGGTTGGCGATCTCCCCCAGCGGCAGCGAACGCCCGTCGGTCGCGGTCAGACGCAGCCCCTCGAGCCCCTCGAGGGAGAAACGCTCGCCCTCCGGCGCACGCACCAGCAGCGGGGCCGGGTCGCGTCCGGCACGCCAGGCGCTGACCTCGATGCCGCGGCTGGCACCGGCCAGAGCCATGGCCACGTCGTGTCGCGAGAGGCCGTACTCGGCGGCGCGGGCATCGTCGGTCTCGACCCGCAGGGTGGCCAGCCCCTCGCCCAGGCGATGCCGTGCATCCCGGGCACCCTCGGCCTCCCGCACCACGCTGAGAATCGCACCGGCGGCGTCGGCCAGGGCGGTGCGATCCTCAGCGAAAACGCGAATCTCCACCGGCGCCTCCAGCGGCGGCCCCTGCCCCAGCCGGCGCGCCACCACCTCGGCCTCGGGCAGCCACTCCGGCGCCACGGCTCTCACCCAGGTCATCAGCGCGGACAGGTCATCGGCACTTTCGGCCTCCACCACCAACCGCGCCAGGTGCGACTGGCGCGGCTGCTCGACCAGGTTGTAGTAGAAGCGCGGACCGCTGAAGCCGACGAAACGGTGCACCGCCTGCACCGTCGGACGCACGGCCAGCTCGGCGGCCAGCACCTCGGCCTGATAGGCGGTGTAGTCGAGGTGGGTGCCCTCGGGGAAATTGAGGTCGACGATGAGCTGGTTGCGATCGGTGTCGGGGAAGAAGTCCTGGTCGAGCAGCGGCAGCATGGCGATGGCGGCCACCAGCAGAACGCCCGCCCCTGCCAGCACCGCCAATGGCCAGCGTACGGCGACCCGGCCGACACGCTGGCCGATGGCCTGCAGCCGCTCGCGGCCTACCGCCAACCGGGGCTTGAGGATGCCGGCGGCGAACACCGGCGTGACGAACACCGCGTAGACGTAGCTCACCGCCAGGGTCAGCATCACCATGATGGGAATGGCACGGGTGAAGTCGGCGGTGTTGCCGCCGGAAAGCAGCAGCGGCACGAAAGCGGCCAGCGTGGTGCCGGTAGCCGCCAGCAGGGGCGTGGCCAGCTCCCGCACCGAGCGGGTCACGGCCTGCATGGCCGAACGCCCCTGATCGCGGTGGTACTGGATGTTCTCGACCATCACGATGGCGTTGTCCACCAGCATGCCCAGCGCGATCACCATGCCAGCCACGGCGATCTGGTGCAGCACGCCGCCGCCCATGGCGTACAGGGCCAGGGCGGAAAAGGTCACCAGCGGCACGATCACCATCACCGCGAGCCCCAGCCGCAGCCCCATGGCCAGGAACAGTAGCACGCCGAGAATGGCGACCCCGAGCAGCAGCGAGAAGCCCAGCTCCGCCAGGCGTCGTTCGACCCAGTGCGGCTGATAGAAGGTCTCCTCGATGGCGAGCGGAGCGTAGGCGGGGCGCAGCTCATCCACCAGCGCACGCAGCTGCTTGCCGAAGCGCACGGCGTTGCCCCGGTCGTTGGCGAGCACCACCCCCAGCGCCACCGCCGGGCGCCCGTCGTGCCACATGCGAGCGGTGGCGGGCTCCTGCGGTGCCAGACTGACGTCGGTGAGCTCGCCGAGCGGCACCAGGTCGCCCTGCCGGGTGCGTATCGGGGTGGCGGCGAGCTCCTCCAGCGAACCGAACTCGGTGATCGGGTCGAGCACCAGGGAGCGCCCCGCCATCTCCAGCGTGCCACCGGAAGAGGTCAGATTGCGCATGGCGAGCTGGTCGCCGAGCGCCCGGGCGTCGAGCCCGGTCATCTCGGCCAGCGTATCGTCCCAACCCACCACCACCTGTTGGCCCGGGTCGGCGAGCAGGTCGATGCGAGAAACCTCCTTGAGCCGGAACAGGTCGCGGCGCAGGCGCTTGGCCGCCTCGCGCAGCTCGAGCAGATCGTCCGAGCCGGTCACCGCCAGCACGATGCCGTGGGTATCGGAGTCACGATCGCTGATCTCCGCCTCGCCCACGCCGTCGGGGAACTGCCGCATGGCCCGGTTCACGGCGATACGCACCTGCTCCCAGGCGGCATCGGTATCGTAGACGTGCTCGTGCATCTCGATGGTGACGTGGGCCACGCCGAGACGCGCGGTACCGATGATGTCGTTGACCTCCTCGACCTGGGCCAGCTCCTCTTCGAGGGGGTTGAGCACCAGCCGCTCGACCTGTTCCGGCTCCGCGCCGGGATAGGGAACCAGCACTTGGCCAAAGCGATAGGGAAAGAAGGGATCCTCCTGACGGTCCATCGCCACCCAGGCCGCCAGGCCCAGTAGCGCCAGCAGCAGCGTGACGGTCAGGATCAGGCGTTTGTAGCGCAGCGAGGCGAGCATCCAGCTCATGGCAACACCCTCACCCGCATGCCCTCTTCCAGGCGCCCCTGCCCTGCCGTTACCACTCGGTCACCCGGCGCCAACCCCTCGCCGTTGACCGACACCCAGCCGCCGGCCAGACGCCCCGGCGTCACGGGAGCGCGCCGAATGGTGTCGTTATCGTCGATGGCCAACACGTAGGGCGCGCTGCCGGCGGGATCGACCACCGCCGCCAGCGGTACCCGCGTGACCGCTCGGGCGGCGATTTCGAGCTGGACCCGCACCGGTTCGCCCAGCGCCGGGGCGGAGTCGGTGGGAATGGCGACGATGGCCGGCGCCATGCTGTCTCCCGCACGCCCGACATGGACGATCTCCCCGGCAATGCGCTGAGTGCCGAACGTCGGCGCGACGCTTGCCGCCTGCCCGAGCTCCAGCTGCGCGGCGAGATTGGCCGGCACGCGGATGGCCACCTCACGCTCGGCCACCCCGGCCAGCTGCATGATCGGCTGGCCGGCCGCGACGAAATCGCCGGGCTCGACATCGAGATCGGTCACCTCGGCGGCGAACGGTGCGCGCAGCCTCGCGATAT
>NZ_BAEU01000106.1:0-82065 GCF_000246875.1 Halomonas sp. KM-1 | reverse complement strand
AGCGGGCGGCGGCTCGCCGGCGCCACCAGCGGGTGCGGCGGACGAACCGCCACTTTCGACACCGCGTAGCGGCAGCGGGGTCTTGGCCGGCTGCGGCACCCCCTGGGGGCGGAAGGCCAGCATGCGCAGCAGCGTCATCTCCAGCGCTGTGCGCAGGTCGGGGGCGTGAGCCATGTCGCCGCGCCCCTGAATGCCGATCTGGTAGTAGAGCTGCACGTCCTCGGCGGTGAAGCGCGAGGCCAGAGCCAGCACCGTGTCCCGGTCGCCGTGGCCGTTGTCCACCGCGGCGGGTACCATCTGAGCCACCGCCAGGCGGTGCAGCACCGCGCTCAGGTCGTCGAGTACGGCGGCGAAATCCGGCCCTTGCTCCGCCAACTGGGCGATCTCGGCCAGCAGCCGTGGCGCATCGACGTCTGCCAGCGCTTCGACCAGTGCCAGCACATGACGGTGATCGAGCGTTCCCAGCATGGCGGCCACGTCAGCATGGCGCACCTGCCCCTGGCCGAAGGCGATGGCCTGGTCGGTCAGGCTCATGGCATCGCGCATGGAACCGTCGGCGGCCCGTCCCAGCAGCCACAGCGCACTCTCCTCGAAGCCGATGCCCTCGGCCTCGAGCACCTTGGCCAGGTGGGTGACGATACGCTCCGGCGGCATGTTCTTGAGGGTGAACTGCAGGCAGCGCGACAGTACCGTGGCCGGCAGCTTCTGCGGGTCGGTGGTGGCGAGCAGGAACTTGACGTGGGGCGGCGGCTCTTCCAGCGTCTTGAGCAGCGCGTTGAAGCTGCTGGTGGAGAGCATGTGCACCTCGTCGATGAGGTACACCTTGTAGCGGCCCTGGGTGGGAGCGTACTGCACGTTGTCGAGCAGCTCGCGGGTGTCTTCCACCTTGGTGCGCGAAGCGGCGTCGACTTCGATCAGATCGACGAAGCGGCCCTCGTCGATGGCACGGCAGCTGTCGCACTGGCCGCACGGCGTAGAGGTTACGCCATCGTCACCATACCCTTTGGCCGTACAGTTGAGACATTTGGCAAGTATTCTTGCCAGTGTGGTCTTGCCGACGCCGCGTGTCCCGGTGAACAGGTAGGCATGATGTAAACGCCCCTGATCGAGGGCGTTCACCAGCGCACGCTGGACGTGCTCCTGGCCGACCAGTTCATGGAACGTACGCGGTCGCCATTTGCGGGCCAGAACCTGGTAGCTCATTGCTGTACGGATTCCTTGCAACAGGGCTGGCGGGCAGCCGATCGGAGCAGGGCCTGCTGCGCCCCGACGAAGGTGTCCGGTGACGAGCCGAACGCGAAAACCTCCATTCTACCGGCTGATGCCGGGGGCGCAAAGCACACCCGGCAATGGCCCACGGCCCGCCAGTCGAAGCACCGCCTCGGGGGCTCGTCCGCCAGGCTAGCTGTGTTAGCATGCGTTGAGTATTTTCGACATTTACTGGAGTCATCATGAGCGATCCGCGCTGCGCCTCCTACTATACCGCCACCATCCACCAGGAGTCGGACTACCCTCGGCTGGAAGGCGAAGTGACGGTCGACGTGGCCATCGTCGGCGGCGGCTTCACCGGCGTGGCTACGGCGGTGGAGCTGGCCGAGCGCGGCTATCGGGTAGCCATCGTCGAGGCCAACAAGGTCGGCTGGGGCGCCAGCGGACGCAACGGCGGCCAGGTGACCGGCAGCCTCTCCGGCGAGGCGGCCATGCGCAAGCAGATGCGCCGCACTCTGGGCGAAGCCGCCGACGACTTCGTCTGGAACCTGCGCTGGCGCGGCCAACGCATCATTCGCCAGCGAGTCGAGCAGTACGACATTGCCTGCGACCTGAAGCACGGTCATCTGCAGGCGGCCTGGAAGCCCTCGCACATGGCGGCGCTCAAGGCCGACTTCGAGGCCTGTCAGGCCCGCGGTATGGGCGAGCACGTCGAGCTGCTCGATGCGCATCAGGTACGCGACGTCATCCGCACCGAGCTCTATCACGGCGGTCTGCTCAACCGTTACAACCTGCATCTGCACCCGCTCAACCTGTGCTTGGGCGAGGCGCGCGTGGCCCAACGGCTGGGTGCGCAGATCTTCGAGCATTCGCCGGTGGTGCGCATCGACCACGGCCCCTCGCCCGCCGTGATCACCGCGCACGGCACGCTACGCGCAGACCGCGTACTGCTGGCCGGCAATGCCTATCACCGCCTGGAGCGCCGCCGCCTGGGCGGCAGGCTGTTTCCGGCTTCGCTGGGTATCGTCACCACCGCGCCGCTGGGCGGGCTGGCCGAAGCCATCAACCCCCAGGACCTGGCGGTGTACGACTGCCGCTTCGTGCTCGACTACTACCGTCTCACCGCCGACGGCCGGCTGCTGTTCGGCGGCGGCGCCAACTATTCGGGCAAGGACTCCCCCGACATCGCCGCCGAGCTGCGCCCGCGCCTGGAAGCCACCTTTCCGCAGCTCGCGGGCACGCCCATCGATTACGCCTGGCAGGGCATGGCCGGTATCGTGGTCAATCGTATCCCCATGCTCGGCAGGCTCTCCGACACCGTCTATTACGCCCAGGGCTACTCGGGGCATGGTGTAGCGACCTCGCACATCGTCGGCGAGATCATGGCCAAGGCGATTGCCGGTCACCTGGAGGAGTTCGACACCTTCGCCGCCTGCCGCCACCTCAAGGTGCCGTTCGGCGACGCGCTGGGCAATCCGCTGTTGGCCGCGGGGATGTGGTATTACCAGTTACTCGAGCGCTGGCGCTGAGCCATGCCTGAAAAATGGCTGCGCTCGGCGATTTGTTCAGCGTTTCGCCGCTGCTTATAGTGAGCTTCACCCCAACAACTAGAATAGCGGGCCGGCCATGACAGCTTCCTTTTCCGAACGTATCGACGCCTTTCGTATCGCCCGCCTGCCGGATATCCGCTTCGGTGCCGGTAGCATCGGGCTGCTGCCGGGGCTGATCGCCGACTATGGAACGAGCGTGTTGGTGGTCACCGGCAGGCGCTCCTTCGTCGCAACGTCACATTGGCGGGCGCTGGTCGCAGAGCTCGAGGCGCAGGGCGCCAACTGGCATCACGTCACCGTCGAGGGTGAGCCCTCGCCGCAGCGGGTGGATGCCATCGTCGCCGAACAACAGGCTCACGCCATCGACGTCGTGGTCGCCATCGGCGGCGGCAGCGTGCTGGATGCGGCCAAGGCGGTGGCCGGCCTGCTGCGTCCCGGCAATTCGGTGATGGATCACCTGGAGGGCGTTGGCAGCGGCCTGCCCTATCGCGGCCCGGCGGTACCGCTGATTGCCGTGCCCACCACGGCCGGTACCGGCAGCGAAGCAACCAAGAACGCCGTGCTCAGCGTGCAGGGCGCCGACGGATTCAAGAAATCGTTCCGCGATGAGCGCTTGGTCGCCGCTGTGGTGCTGGTCGACCCGCAGCTGCTGGCGGGGTGCCCCAAGGCGCAGATTGCCGCCAACGGCATGGATGCCTTCACCCAGCTACTCGAATCCTACGTCTCGCTCAATGCCAGCCCCGCCACCGACGCCCTGGCCTGGTCCGGCATGCAGGCGTTCTGTCGCGGCTTCTGGTCGGCCTGGCAGGCGAACCATCCCGAGGCCGAGCAGGGCTACGAACAGATCGCCTACGCTTCGCTGATGTCGGGCATCACCCTGGCCCAGGCGGGCCTGGGCTCGGTACACGGCCTGGCCTCGCCGCTGGGCGCCTTCTTCCCGATTCCTCACGGTACGGTATGTGGCACTCTGGTTGCCGAGGCCACCGAGGTCAACGTTGCGGCGCTGCGCCAGCGTGAGCCGCACGCAGCGGCCCTGGCCAAGTACGCCGAGGCCGGCCGCCTGGTCAGCGGCGAAAGCGAGCTCAGCGACAGCGATGCCTGCGATGCGCTGGTCGCAACGCTGCGCGAATGGACCCAGCGGCTCGACATGCCGAGGCTCGGCGCCTACGGCATGCAGCGGGACGACATCGAGCGCGTGGTCGCCGGCGCCCGGGGCGGAAGCATGAAAACCAACCCCCTGGTGCTGACCGATGCCGAGCTGGGCAGCCTGTTGGAACGGCGACTCTAGGCGGCCCAAGGCGGCACTAGCCGGCTCTAACCAGGGCGGCATCGAAGCCGCTCAACACATTCACCACGTTGATGCCGATCTCCTCCACCGCATAGCCGCCCTCGAGCAGGAAGACGGTGGGTAGGCCCAGCGCGGCCAGGCGGCGTCCGACATCCGGGTAGTCGTCGCTTCTCAGCTTGAAGCTGCTGATCGGGTCGTGCTCGAAGGTATCCACCCCGAGCGACACGATCAGCAGTTCGGCCCCGGCCTGACGAATGCGCGCCAGCCCCTCGTCGAGAGCCGCCGACCAGCGCGCGTAATCGGTACCGGGCGGCATGGGATAGTTGACGTTGTAGCCCGCGCCCCGGCCGCTGCCGGTCTCGTCGGCGTGGCCCAGATAATAGGGAAAGCAGTGCAGTGGGTCGCCGTGCAGCGATACTACGATCACGTCGTCGCGGGAGTAGAAGATTTCCTGGGTGCCGTTGCCGTGATGAAAGTCGATGTCCAGCACCGCTACCCGCGAATGGCCGTGCTTCAGGGCCTGCTCGGCGACGATGGCCGCGTTGTTGAAGAAGCAGTAACCGCCGAATTGATTCGACGACGCATGGTGGCCCGGCGGACGGCACAGACCGAAGCTCGGCTCGCCGCTCTCGAGCGTGTGATCCAGCGCCGACAGGGCGATGTCCTTGCTGACCTCGGCGGCCTCGAAGGTATTGGCACAGATCGAGGTCTCGCCGGTCTGGGCGTAATAGCCGAGCCGCCCTTCGATATGCTCGGGTATCCGCGTGCCGGGCATCGAACGGGACGGCCAGATGTTGGGGATCGCCTCGCCGGCCATGCCGACCGCCTTCCACTCCTCCCAGCAGCTGGCCAGGAACTCGACGTAGTCGCGATCATGTACGGCCAGCACCGGCTCGAGACCGAAGCGGGCCGGGGCCTGCACCGGGCCAAGCCCGCTCGCTCGAATCCGCTCGAGCACCAGGTCGACGCGCTCCGGACACTCGAAAGGCGCCATGAGCAACCCCTCGTTGAGCTCGGTCTTGGCGCGACGCAGCTTGGTCGACTCGCTATGGAAGGTCAGCATGACGACACCTCTTCGGGATGGTTCGCCTGACCTTGCCATGCCCTAGGCCGAGATACCATATAGTGGAATACTTCAACGACGAGCGCCGACTGGGGGAGGGCCAATGCTAAGTGACATCGAACAGCGCATCGTCGAGCGCTGCGAGGCGCTGATGGACGACACCCTGGCGCTGACCCGCGACCTCGTGCGCGGCTACAGCGTGCTGGGCCAGGAGCACGGCGTACTCGAGACCATGGAGCGCTGGTTCGAGCGCCTCGAGCTGCCGGTTACCCGGGTGCCGCTGGACGCCCCCGGTTTCGCCGAGCACACCCACCGCGCCCCCACCGAATGGGACTGCACCGAACGCTATAACCTGGTGGCCCAACTCAATGCCGAGGCTCCGGGGCCGCATCTGGTATTCAACGGCCATCTCGACGTGGTCCCCGCCGAGCCCACCGACATGTGGACCCGCCCACCCTGGGAGCCCTGGGAACGGGACGGCTGGCTCTACGGGCGCGGCGCCGGCGACATGAAAGCCGGCATTGCCGCCATGACCCTGGCCGTGCAGGCGGTGCGTCAGGCCGGCGTGGCCATCGACTTCCCGCTGACCCTGCAGACGGTGATCGAGGAGGAGTGCACCGGCAACGGCGCCCTGGCCTGCCTGCACCAGGGCTTCAGCGGCGACTTCGTGCTGATTCCCGAACCCTTCGGCGCGCGGATCTATGCCGGCCAGGTCGGTGTGCTGTGGTTCCGTATGCGCCTCGACGGCGTGCCGGCCCACGTGCTCGACACCCGTGCCGGGCGCAACGCCATCGAGACACTGGTCGAATATTTGCCCGCGTTCAAGGCGCTGGAGGCCGAGATCAACGGCCTGCCGCGCCAGGCGCCCTACGACACCCTCGACAGCCCCTTCAATCTCAGCATCGGCAAGATCGAAGGGGGCAACTGGGCCTCCAGCGTGCCCGCCCATGCCATCCTCGAAGGCCGCGTGGGCTTCCCGCCGGGCATGACGCCCGACGAGGTGATGGAGCGTGTGCGCCGCTGCGTGGAGGCACGCCACGCCGAACTTGCCGATGACGGCCCCATGCCCCGGGTGGAGTTCCACGGCTTTCGCTCCGAAGGACACCTGGTCGACCTCGAGGCACCGGGCATTGCCCTGCTTTCGCGCTGCCACCAGGATCTGCTAGGCGCCCCGCCGGCCACCTATCTCTCCACCTGCACCACCGACCTGCGCGCCTTCCACGTCAGCGGCGCGATCAATGGCACCTGCTACGGGCCGGTGGCCCAGCGCATCCATGGCGTCGACGAGTGCGTAGAGATCGACTCGATTCGCCACGTGCTGACCACCTACGCGCTGTTCATCCATCGCTGGGCGGAGATGACCTGAAACCAGGGACACGAATTCTAAAGGGGATCAAAACGCAGCGGGGAGGCCATTGGCCTCCCCGCTCGTTCTTTCATTCGTGCGTGTAAGTGCTCGTCGCTGCCGGACTCAGGCGCAGTCCGCCGCACCCTCACCGAACATGTCGAACAGC
This sequence comes from Halomonas sp. KM-1, assembly GCF_000246875.1. NCBI lineage: Bacteria > Pseudomonadati > Pseudomonadota > Gammaproteobacteria > Oceanospirillales > Halomonadaceae > Halomonas > Halomonas sp. KM-1. Next base: position 75,441 of record NZ_BAEU01000106.1, on the reverse strand, counting down.
AGCTCGCGGCCCATGGCGCTCAGCACGAAGCGACCGTGTTCGTTGTAGATGGCGGCCTCGCTGCTCTCGAGTACCCGCTGGCAGGCCGGCCACTCCTGGGAGGCTTCGCGCATCTGGCGCAGCGCGCGGCTATCGAGTCCACGGAAGGGGATGGTGATGGTCTCCAGCACGTGACCCTGCTGGTAGAGCAGAAAGGCAGCGTTCGACAGGCACTGGCGCAGGCTGCGCTGAATACCAGCGTTGGGCGTGGCGTCGATCTGCATGGTGCACATCCTCTCGCAAGCGTTTTGCTGCGCTGCATATTAACACCAAAGTCTATGTCGACCAAGGTCTAACATCGAAGCGTGCTGCGCGGAGATACACAAGACGAAAAGAAAACAAGAGGCCGAAATGGAGGCAGCCCCGACAGCCACATCCCGGCACACGCGACCACCACTACCGTTGCTCCCTTCCGGGCCTGGCGGGGTTTGCGGTTTAGCGTTGCGGGAGGACCGACGGGGCCACCACGACACGATGCCTTCGAGGTATCGAACCCGGCGTGCATCAATGGCTTGCCGAGTGCGCGTGCACTATACCAGCGGCACCGGAGGCGAGCAAGGACCGTCGCTCGAGGCAGGCATGAGCGACGGCCCGGGCTGTAAGGCGGAGCCAAATCGGCTAGGGTGAAAGGGCAAGGGAGACGATGAGGAGAGGCACACACACCGGAGGAGACGCCCCATGAAGAAGAATCCCGACAAGGGCTACATTGCATTGCTCGGCTGGAGCCTGAATGCCGTCGAGGCTGCCGAGAACTTCGACCGTCGCTACATCGTGGTAGCGCCGGAATGGGCGGAAGAGTACTGCCAGAAACACGATATCCCCCATGTGTCATGGAATTTCGAGCGCCTCAACGACCGCTCGCTGGAAATTGCCGAGACCTTGAAGGAAATGGGAGTGGACGTGGCGATCCCCCTGTTCGAGGAAACCGTCGAATGGGCCGGCGCCATCAACTCGGTATTACTAGACAACCCGCGGCTATACGGCCAATCGCTGCTGCTGCGCGACAAGGCGCTGATGAAACGCCGCGCCCAGCTTGGCGGCATTCGCGTGGGGATCTTCGAGGAGGCCCACGACAAGGGCGACGTCATCCGCTTTCTCAAGCGCGTCAACCAGACCCTGCTCAAGCTGGACGGCGACCCCAACGACCCCATTCATCTCAAGGCCTTCGACAAGGCCGGCTGCCTGGGGCATCGGGTGATACGCACCCCCGACGAGGTCGATACCATTCCCGATGAAGAGTTTCCGGTGCTGATGGAGTCGCACCTGGACGGCTGGGAATTCGCCGTGGAGGCGTGGATCCATGACGGCAAGATCGCCTTTCTCAACATCTCGGAATACGTCACCCTGGGCTACTCGGTCTTCGTGCCCGCCTCGCCGGAACTGGAACGCTACCGGCCCCAGATCACCGCTCAGATCGAAAAGCTGATCAAGGCCTTCGACATCGATTTCGGCCTGATCCATCCCGAGTATTTCGTCACCAGCGACGGCGAGATGTACTTCGGCGAGGTGGCCTATCGCCCACCGGGCTTCAAGGTGTTCGAGCTGCTCGAGCGGGTCTACGGCTTCAATGCCTACCAGGCCAGCATGCTGGTGTTCGACCCCAAGAGCAGCGCCGAAGAGGTCGCCGCCTTCTTCCCTCGCGAGGTCGAGGATGCCAAGTGCTATGCCGGCTGCTTCGGCGTCTATCCACGGCGTCGCGTGGTCAGCCGCCTGGAGATCCCCGAAGAGGTGGAAGACGACCCCTACTTCGAATCCCACGAACTCACGCCGCCCATGGAGGAAACCGTGACCAAGCGCACCGCTTTCGGCACGCACTGGGGGCTGATCTACTTCAAGGGAGACGATCCGGAGCGCCTGCGGGATCTGCTCAAGCACCAGGAAGAGCTTGATTTCTACATTTGATCAGGGCGTGATGGTGCGACAGCTCGATCACAAGGAGTCGGCGTGACCACTAACGGGCACATGCACGAGGGCACCCCGCCAGCGGACGAGGAGAAGCTGCTCAGACTACTGGCCAACCTCGACGAGGCAGCCGCCATGCTCGGCGAAGCCCGCGACTTCGCCAAGCCGGGCAAACTTCCCCGGGTGCTGGATACGGCACGTCGCGTACTGCTCCATCCCGGTGGCGCCGCCGCCCTGGAGGTACGCGCCAGGGCATTGGAAGAGGCCGGCGTGTTTCTCGGCTCCGACTGGGCCACGCCGCAGTATCTGCTCCCTTCCCTCACCACCTACTCGCTCAAGAGCCCCGACGCAAACACGGTGGTGATCGAGGCCTTGAGCGAGCTGCGTCTGCTGGCGGTGGCCAAGGGCGACTATCTGCATTCGCTGGTGTCCGGCGAGCAGGCCCACCACTACCTGACCCAGGTGATGGCGCTCAACCTCTGGCTGCTGTTCAGTTCCCCCAGCGAGGCGGAGCGGGAAACCCAGGGACGACTGGCGCGGATTCCACGCTATCTGTTCCATCACCTTGCCGAGCGTATCGGCTACGAGCACATCATCGATCAGCTGATCGAGGAGATCTGGCGGGTGCTGCAGCAGCGCCCGATCCAGGTGGAGGCGGTAAAGCAGATGATCACCCAGATCGCCATCTGCCAGGCCGATCCGGCCATCGATCTCGGTACCAGCGGCCAGGGCGCCGACCGCCTGGTGAGTTCGCTGTATGGCCCCACTCGCGCCTGCCGCGAAGACCCCGGCCTCGAGGTCTATCGCCAGCGTCTGGCCAGTATGGACAACGCCGCCCTGCAGGGAGAAGCCACCGGCTTCGCCCGCGCCATGCACGACACCGGGCTGGTGTCGCCCTACCACCCGGTGCTGCTGCGCCACCTGCTCGACCACGGCGACCATCTCATCACCGAGGCCCTGGGGCTCTCCTCCACCGGCCGCGACTGCCTGCTGTGCTACCGCGAGCTGGCTCACGCGCTGATCCGCAGTGCGGTGCACCCGGCCACGCCCCAGGCGGTGTACGGCCTGGCGCTGATGCTGGAGCGCGGCATTCTCTATCAGCCCCCCGTGGCGCCCGCCATGTGGCGCCAGTTAGGGCTGCCGCTCTCCGAGTGGTCCCAGGCGCGCCTCAACCTGGCATACGGCGATGCGGTCTCGCCGCGTGCCCGCCTGCTCGAGGGGGTGTTGTGCATGCTGGGGCTGCCGCTGGGCGTAGGTCAGGGCAACAACCCGACCTGTCAGTCGGCCAGGGCACTCTCCATGTGGGCTTACAACGATCCCGACTACCTGCTGCAGATGGTGGCCTGGGCCGCCCGCGACGACGAGATCGTGATGCACTTCGAAGGCCAGCCGATCTCCTCGATGGAGAGCAGTGGTGGCGTGGCACAGAGCCTGCCGATGGATCTCGATCCGGTGTCGCTGATCGTGGTGCCGCACCTGGACCGCATCTATGCCGAGATGGGCCGGCGCTGCATCGGCCGCGAGGGCGACCCGCACCGTTGGGTCAATCCGGAGTTCCACGGTTGGTGGTCGGGGCGCGGCTTTCGTATCAACGTGGACGTGGCCAGCGGCCAGCTGCATGAGCTGGACGTCTTTTTGCGCCACTTCTACGCCAGCTATCACCCCTACTACAACGGCAATCAGCCCCTCATCCACCCGCAGCCGGCGGGCATCGCCGTGACCGATAGCGCGGCGCGCTTCATCGGTTGGCACGCCATCACCATCCTGCGCGTCTCCCTCGATCCCACGGACGTGATGCGGGTCTACTTCTTCAATCCCAACAACGACAGCGGCCAGGACTGGGGCGATGGCGTCAGGGTCAGTACGGCAGGCAACGGCGAGCGCTTCGGCGAAGCCTCCCTGCCCTTCGAGCAGTTCGCCTCGCGGCTCTACATCTTCCACTACGATCCGCTGGAGCGCGGCGAGCTGGCCAACGTCACCCAGGAAGAGCTCAACCGGGTCACCGGCTACGTTCATCGCAGTTGGGGGGCGAACCGGGTACCCGCCGCCGATCTGCAGGCTGATAGCGGACACCCGAACCCAGGTACTTGACCCGCATCAGGACAATGACTCGGGGCTCTGCCAGAATGGCAGTATCTCAATGTGAGGCTCGCTTCGAGGGAGTTCGAATGGATTTCAAGTTATTGATGGTTTTCGTCGACCAGGACAGGACCGATACCGTGCTGACTGCCGCACGGGAAGCAGGCGCCACCGGGGCTACCATCATCAACAACGCCCAAGGCCAGGGGCTCAAGCCACAGTTGACCTTCTTCGGCCTGGAATTCATGGCGTCTCGCAGCGTGATTCTCATTCTGGTGGAAGCCCGCCGTTCAGAGGATGTACTGAACGCCGTGAGCACGGCGGGCAAGCTCGACGAGAGTCTCGACACGGGCATTGCGCTGGAAATCGAGGTGTCCAAGGCGCTGGGGCTGACGGAACACATCAAGGCCCTGAGCAAGGAGCACCCGTTCGACTGAGCGCTACTCGGGTGGCTGGCCGGAGCCGGTGAGGCGCCGTTCCACCCGCTCGAGATTGTCCTGCGAGCCCAACAGTACCAGCACGTCGTTGGTCTGGACTTCGGTGGCAGCGCCTGGGTAGCGCTCACGCTTGTCATCACGAACCAGCGCCGTGACGGAGACATCGTCCCGCTCGGTATCCAGCTCCGAAAGGCTCTGGCCAATTGCCGGTGAGCCCTCGGACATCAGCACCGAATGCAATCGCTCCTGCTCCGATGCCTCCGGTTTGATACTGTCCAGCGTACCGCGAAACAGCTCCCTGAGCATGCGGTAGTGGCTGCTGCGCTGCTCCTGCAATCGCAGTGCCACCCGGTACAGAGGCACGCCCAGCGACTGCAGCGCGTGGGAAGTCAGCAGCATGCTCGCTTCCAGTGTCTCGGGTATGACCTCGGTGGCACCTGCCTTTCGCAGCTCCTCCACATGCTGCTGGTCCCGGGTACGAACCACTGCCGCCAGCTCGGGATTCAGGCGCTTGGCATTGCGCAGCGTCGCCAGCGCCGCCGGCCTGTCGTCATGGCTGATGACCAGTAGCGCCGCCCGCTCCACACCGACGTTTTCCAGCACCGTCAGGTCCGATGAGTCGCCATAGAACACCTGCTGCCCCGCCAGCCGCGCCTCCCTCACGATGGCCGGGTCCATATCCAGCGCCAGGTAGTCGAAGCCTTCGCTTTCGAGAAAACGGCTTACCGTTTGGCCGGTACGGCCAAAGCCGCAAATCACCACATGCCCCTGGCTCTCGGTAGGCTCGGACGGCGTCGGTACGTCGCCAGCCGGTTTCGCTCGGCCTCGTGAGCGGCCGAATGCCCATAGTGCCAAAGGTTGATTGAAGCGAATCAGCAGTGGCGCCAGGATCATCGAGAACAGCACGGCGTTGAGCACGATCTGCGCCGGCCGGCTGGCGATGACGTTGCCATCCAGGCCAATGGCCAACAGCGCGAAGCCGAACTCACCGCCGACGGCCAGCACCAGCCCGGTACGAAACGCCGTCTGGGGATCGACCCCCGAGAAACGTACGATCAGCGTGATCAGCACCACCTTTATGCCCAGCAGCCCCACCGCTCCCAGCAGCGCTTCGAGCCAGATATCGGGCAAAAGCGCGGGCTCGACCAGCATGCCAATACTGACGAAGAAGAGCCCAAGCAATACGTCGCGGAACGGACGAATGGTGGACTCGACCTGATGGCGGAACTCCGTGTCACCGAGCACCATGCCGGCAAGAAAGGCGCCGAACGCCATGGACAGCCCGAGCGTCTTGGTGGTCCAGGCGGATACCAGAGAGACGAACAACACCGTGAGGGTGAACAGCTCCGCCGAGCGCCGTTCGGCTACCAGGTGAAACAGAGGACGCAGCAGATACCTTCCCGACAGCAGCACGATAACGAACGCGAGGAAGGCCTTGGCCAGAGCCATCCCTAGCGCCCCTGCCACCTCATGCATGGCAGCTACACCCAACACCGGGATGATCACCACGAAAGGAACGGCAGTAATATCCTGGAAGACCGACATGGTAGTGCCGAGCCGCCCATGTCGCGCCTGACTCTCACCCTGCTCCAGCAACTGCTTGGTGATGATGGAGGTCGATGACTGGGCGAACACCGCTCCGACGACGAACGCCGCCGGCCCGGGCAACCCCAGCCACCAGGCGATCATTGACACTACCAGGGTAGTCAACGCCACCTGTGCCGTACCCAACCCGAGAATGGTATGGCGCAGCGCATAGATTTGCGGCAGGGAAAAGCTGAGGCCGATGGTGAAGAGCAGAAACACGATGCCGAACTCGGCGATGACGTCGATGTAGTCGTTGTCGATTACCGGGCCGGCCGTGTGGGCGCCCAGCATCACGCCGACTAGCAGATATCCCAGGCTAGGTGGGATCCTGAAGCGCTGAAAGACCAGCACGACCAATACCGTTGCACCAAGCAACAGCAGTAACTGCACCAGCGCCTGCTCAAGCATTCATTCGTTCCTGCTCATTGGATGGAGCGTCCCTGTGAAGTTGCTGAATGGGTATCATGATATTGAAATTCAACGTGTACGCATCAACCAGCGCGCCCAGAACGGCGCGAAGAGCATCAGCGCCACCATGCGCAGCAGGTGATGAAAGGCGACGAAGACGGGGTCGAGATCCAGCGCCACGGCGAGTATCGCCATCTCGCCGATACCGCCGGGGGCCAGCGCCAGCAGCGCCACGTCGCGGGGCACGCCGACCAGGCGGTGGATCAGTTCGGCGAAGCCTGCCAGCACCGCCAGCGCCAGCAGCGTGGCAATGAAGGCTTCGAACAGATAGCGTCCCAGCCTGGCGGAAGAGAGCCCGCGAAAACGCGAGCCGATGGCACAGCCGAGCACCCACAGCATGACATTCATACCCCAGTCCGGCAGGCGCAGGCTGGCAATGTCGAAGCCGGAGAGCAGACCGGCGAAGAGCAGCGGTGCGAGCAGCGTGTAACTGGGCAGGCGCAGCCAACGCCCCAGGGGAAACAGCAGCGGCAGAGCCAGCAGCATCCAGGCGGAGGCAAAGCCGTTCTCGATCTCCGCCGCCTGGGGCGCTGCGCCACCTTCGTAGGCCCAGAACAGCGGCGGCAGGATCATGATCACCAGCACGATACGCAGCGACTGGGCGATGGCGATACGCCGCGGATCGCCGCCGCACTTCTCCCCCATCAGGATCATCGCCGTCATCGCGCCGGGCGCCGAGGAGAACCAGGCGCTCATCGAATCGAAGCCGCAGCGCCGGTACCAGGCGGCGGCCACTGCCGTGGAAGCGGCCACGCCGAGCAGCAGCAGCGCCGCGGAAAGCGGCCAGTCGAGCACCCGCTGGGCCAGCTGTGGCGTCACCTGACTGCCCAGCACCAGGCCGAGCACGCCGATAAAGGCCTCGCGCAGCGGTTCGGGCACGCGCACGTCGCCGCCCTTCGCCGACATGATCAGGTTGGCCGTCAGCGGCCCCAGCATCCATGCCAGCGGCATGCCGATGAGGTGGAAAATCAGCCCACCCAGCGCCCCGATGGCCAGCGACCTGGCCAGTGCCCTCCCTTCGCTTCGCTCCACGCAGCTCCCTTCTGTTAACTGGCTAACTAAACGATTATGCCATAATGGCGGCCCCGCTTCTGGCTGCCACTCTTGCTGCATGAGGAACTATTGCATGCCCCGCCTCGATCAGCTGCTCGTTTCCCAGGGCCTGGCCCGCTCGCGAACCCGCGCCCAGCGGCTGATCCGCCATGGCCGGGTCAGCCTGGCGGAGAGCGGAAAAATACTCAGCAAGCCCGGTGAGAAGCTGCCCGAAGGGGTGCGTCTGGCGGTGACCGAAGACCCCGAGGAGCGCTACGTCTCACGGGCGGGGCTGAAGCTGGAGGCACTGGTCGCAGCGCTGGGACTCGAGCTGTCGGGCCGAGTGGTGCTCGACGTGGGGCAGTCCACCGGCGGCTTCACCGATTGTGCCCTGGCCTTCGGTGCGCGCCATGTTATCGGTATCGAAGTGGGCCACGGCCAGCTAGACCCGGAGCTGCGTGGCGACCCTCGCGTGACCTGCCTGGAGGGGCTCAATGCGCGGGCCATGCACGACGAGCCGCGCCTGCACGACGCCCTCGCCGCTCAGAGCGCCGCGGCCCCCGATATCGTCGTGATGGACGTCTCGTTCATTTCGCAGACGCTGATCCTGCCCGAGATCGCCCGACTGCTGCGCCCCGGCGGCGAACTGCTGAGTCTGGTCAAGCCGCAGTTCGAGGTGGGCCCGGGCGGGGTCAATTCACGCGGCATCGTCTCCGACCCGGCCCGCTACGGCGAGGTGGAAGCCACCGTTCGCGCCTGCTGCGCCGAGTACGGGCTTGACGTTCGCCACTGGCAGGAGAGCCCGCTGGCCGGCGGAGACGGTAACCGCGAGTTCCTGCTACACGCCGTCAAGCAGTGACGGCGTTGCTCAGCGTCCGCCATCCCCGCCGTCGCTGCCGCCGATATCGATATCGCCTGGGTCGCCCCCCGCGCCGGGCGGCGGATGATGGGAGGTCAGGCTTTGTCCCGGCGCCTGGCTCTGCACCTTCCTGGCCTCGCCATCCGCCCGGTGCAGCCATACGTCGAGCTGGTTGAAGGCGATGTCGATGTCATGCTCGGCGAACAGCTCGCCCACCCGGCAGTTGACCTCATCGGTGGCATAGAGCCGGTCGCCCAGCGCATTGACGAAGATGCGCAGCTCGAAGTTGAGGGTGCTCTCGCCGTAGTTCATGAAGAACACCTGGGGTTCGGGATCGCCCAGCACCCGCGGGTTCTCGTCCGCTGCCTGACGCAACAGACGATGCACCAGGCGCTGGTCGGAGCCGTAGGAGACACCGAAGGTCAGCACCACCCGGGTGACCGTGTCCGACAGCGACCAGTTGATCAGCTGATCGGTGACGAAGGTCTTGTTGGGAATGATGATTTCCTTGCGGTCGAAGTCGGTCACCGTGGTGGCACGAATGCGAATCCGGCTCACCGTACCGGTGAGGTTGCCCAGGGTGATGGTGTCGCCGATACGCATGGGCCGTTCGAACAGGATGATCAGCCCCGAGACGAAGTTGGCGAATATCTCCTGCAAACCGAAGCCCAGCCCCACGCCCAGCGCCGCCACCAGCCACTGAAGTTGGCTCCAGGCCACGCCCAGGGTGGCCAGCGCCACCACCAGCCCGGTGCCGACGATGGCATAGGAGAGCAGCGCCGAAATGGCGTAGGCACTGCCCTGCTTGAGTTCCAGCCGCGACAGCACCATCACCTCGAGCAGGCCCGGCAGGTTGCGCGCCATCACCAGGGTCAACACGAAGATCAGCAGCGCGGCGAAGACGTCGGCCAGCGACAGCGCACTGGTGACGAGTTCAGCGCCGACACCCTCGCTGGCCTCCCAGATCGCAATCTCGTTGAGGTAGCCCAGCACCGTCAGCAGGTCGGACCACACCAGGTAGAGCAGCACGGCGAAGCCGAGCAATAGAATCAGCTTGGAGAGACGCAGCGACTGCTGGTTGATCTGCTCCATGTCCAGCGGCGGTTCCTCTACCACTTCGAGCCCTCCTTCGGCGCCTTCCTGGGCCTGGGCACGACGGCGCATCAGCGCACGCCTGAATGCCAGCCGGCGTGCCGCCACCGCCAGGCCGCGCACCACCGTGGCCTCGACCAGGATCCACATCGCCAGCAGATAGAGCGTGATGACGAAGCGTCCGATCAGGCTCAGGGCGGTGTATTCGAAGCCCGACACGATCAGCCCCGCCAGCACCAGCGGCACACCGGCCATGAGCAGCCCCAGCACCAGGCGGAACAGCTTGACGCCGAAGAACGGGGTATGGGCCATGATCAGTCTGGCCAGCAGCACGCTCATGGCCAGCAGGCCGGTAATCAGCAACAGCAAGGCAATGGGCCGCGACGAGAGATCGATCTCGCCATCCAGCGCCAGTGTGGAAACCAGCAGTACCGGCACCAGGGCCACCACGACCCAGCCCAGCAGCCAGCGCAGCCGCGCCACGTAGCCCGAAGGCCAGTAGAAGTGCTTGGTCGCCACGCCATCGCGCACCAGCAGGCGACGAGACCAGGCAATGAAGCCCCAGGCCAGCGCCAGATGCAGGAATGCCTGCCCCAGGCCCGAGGCGATGCCCGAACCGATGGTCGATAGCGAAATGCCGATGCCGGCCAGCGTCAGCGGGCCGGGAAGCGCCAGCAGAGCGTTGAGGCCGACCGCCTGGGGCGTGTGGGCCTGGGAGTCGCTGCGCAGGCGACCGATCTGCTCGTGCAGCATGGCCAGGCGACGCTGAATGCGGCGGCGCAGCCCCAGCAGTAGGGCCGCCATGAAGACCAGCGGCGCACCGGACAGGGCGTCGACTCCCGGCATACGCCAGTGCACCGGCAGCACGCCGCGCCATTCACCGCGCTGCAACTCGTCGGCCACGTTCGCCGGAAGCTGGCGGAACCAGGCCAGGTCCAGAGGTCGGGTATTGGCGATCCAGAACAGCTGCTCATCGATGGTGGTACGCAGCTCACGGGTGGTTTCCAGCAGCTGCTGCTGATTGAGCTGCAGCTCGATGGCCGCACTCAGCAGGCTGCCGTAGGTCTGTTCGAGCTGATCGACGAGCTGACGGCGCGAGTGGTAGAGCCCCTGCAAGGATTCCACCAGCCCCTGAGTGACCTCGACACCGGCCTCTTCCAGACGCTGATTGGCCAGACGCTCGCTCTGGCGCAAGGCGTCGCGCTGGCGTACCAAGTCGAACTGGCGCAGGCGCAGGTCGGCGATTTCATCCTGCAGGCTGCGCCCGGGGTCGACCTGGGGCAGCGAGCGGCGCTGCTCGCGCAGAATGCGCGACAGCAACAGGCTGCCGCGAATGGCTTCTATCTGTTCATTCAAGCTGCGCTGTAGCTGACGCACGTGATCGAGCTGACTGCGTATGGCCAGGCTCTCGCGTACCAGGCCGTTGTGACGATCGTTGGCCCGCAGCAGTTCGAGGCTGAGCTCACGGTTGACGTTCTGAGCACGCTCCAGCACCGGGTGTCCGGCTTCGAGCAGGGGGTCGTCGCGAGCGGCATCGGCAATCGCCTGCTCCGAGGCGATGCGCCGCTGGCGGTCGATCACCCCCTGCAGCAGGGCCAGCTCGGACTCCTTGCGCGCAACCTGTTGGGTGATCAGGTCGCGGCGCTGCTGGGTCAGCTCCCGCAGCCGGGTATTGCTGCCCAGCTCACGCTGACGCAGCCTGAGCGTGCGCTCGGCAAGCCGTCGCTCCACTTGCAGCTGCCACAGCCGGGGCGAGTCCTCACCGACACCCTGCGCCTCCAGCGCATCCAGGGCGCGGCGGGTGCGCTCGGCCGTCTGCATCGCCTCGGCTATGGCCTGCTGGGCCCGCTCCGGCAGCGTCTGGGCCGCCAGCAACTGGGAGTTGACGTCGGCCAGGCGATCCTGCAGCTGCTGCAGCTCGAACACTGATTCCTGCTGGCGATACTCCAGCTCATCCAGCGGCGTGTCGTCGAGCTCGGCAATCGAGCGGTCGAGCTCAGCCTCCTCTTCCTGCAGCAGTTCCCGCTCCAGGCGCAGCAGCTCGGCGGGCGCACTTTCGAGCCGCTGCTCCAGCCCCTCGATCCGCTCCTCGATCCCTTGCAGCTGTTCCAGGGCACGCAGCGTCGCCTCGAGGGCCTCGACATCGCGCTGCTCGGCCTCGCTCAGGCTCTCTCCCTCTTCGGGACGCAGCTCGACCAGGCGCTCTTCCACTGCCTGGCGCTCGGGCAGGGCATCTTCCGCCAACGCCGATGTAATCAACAGAATCCAACAGCAGATCAGTAGACACAGCGCCTGGCTGGCACGTCGGAAGATACCGGCAGCGGAGTAAAGCGTGACGTTCACGAAATTCCTCGTAGCAGCGACCCTCGTCAGAACGAGGCTCAACTGGTGCAATAACATGACAATAGCGGCGCCAGCAGTTGACTTGCCAAGGCGACATGGTAGAAACGGAAGCTCAATGCCTCGCTTCGAGTTCCTCCATGACCATCCGTTCCCTTCTTTTCGCCAGCGCCGCCGTGCTAGGGCTGCTGCCCACCTCCGCCATGGGCGAGGCCGATGCCCAGCGACAAGCGCTCGAATCTCGCATCGAAGCGTTGAGCGGCGAGCTGGAGGCATTGCGGCTTCAGCTCGACGCTCTGCCACCAGAGGACGACCCCCTCTATGCCGAGGTGGATGACCCCGTGCTGGAAGAGATCGCCCAGCGCCGTCAGCTGGAGCGGGAATCAACGCGCAACCCGCTGGCCATTACCATGCACCGGCGAAATTACCTGTTTCCCCTGAGTTATACCACGCATCCTAACCAGGTGGCCTTTCGCGACGTCTATGCCGACGGCAGCCCCAACGATCTCGAGGTGAAGTTCCAGTTCAGCGCCAAGGTCAACCTGCTCGAAGACATCCTGGGCACCACCGGGGATCTCTACTTCGCCTACACCCAGCGCAGCTGGTGGCAGGCCTACAACACCGATGCCTCCTCGCCCTTCCGCGAGACCAACTACGAGCCTGAGGTGTTCGTCGATTTCGACAACACCTCGCGCTTCCTGGGTTGGACCAACACGCGCAACCGGGTGGCCTTCAATCACCTCTCCAACGGACGCTCGATGCCGCTTTCGCGCAGTTGGAACCGCATCTACCTGGAGAGCATCTTTCAACGCGGCGACTGGGCAGTGGCAGTGGCACCCCACTGGCGCATTCCCGAATCCGACGGTGACGACGACAATCCCGACATCGACCGCTACTGGGGCTATGGCGACGTGACCGTCGCGCGCCGTTTCAACGGCGACCAGGAGGCCAGCGTCATGGTGCGCGGCAACCCCAGCCCCGGCAACATGGGCACCCAGGTGGACTACTCCTGGCCCCTGTTCGGCAACATCCGCGGCCATGTCCAGTACTTCTACGGGTACGGCGAGAGCATGATCGACTATGACCACCGCAACCAACGCATCAGCGTCGGCTTCAGCGTCAATCCGCTGTTCACCGGCGCCGGTGGCGTGCGCTGACTTGCCACAGGAGCAGCGTTGATCTCATATCAGCGAGTGCTATGCTGAGGCTGTCATTCATCGTCAGAGGAAGACTGTCATGGCAACGCGCACCCCGCATACCGATGAAACCACTCGGCAACTCAAGGAAGACCTGCACCAGCTCACCCGCACCATCGAGGAGCTGGTGCACGCCACCGCCGACGATTCCCGCAGCAACATCAAGGAACTGCGCGAGCGCGCCGAACAGCGGCTGAAGGACACCCGCGACCGACTCGAAGCCCGCGGTGAGCGGCTCTATGGCGAAGCACGCGACACCATGCACCAGCAGGCCGACGCCTGCGACCGCTACGTGCACGAGAATCCCTGGACCAGCATCGGCATCGGCGCTGCGGTGGGCGTCGTCATCGGCATGCTCATCGGACGCCGTTGATGGCTGCAAGCGAAGGACCGGCGCAACGCCTGTTCAGCATCGCCAAGCGAATTCTGGCCAATCTGGTGGCGACGGGCGAGACGCGTTTGCGCCTCGCCGTTCTCGAACTCGAAGAGGAGCGCGCCCGCCTCGTCACGCTGCTGCTGATGCTCGGGCTCAGCCTGCTGCTGCTGCTGCTGGGCCTGGGCATGCTGACCCTGCTGGTGGTGGTACTGTTCTGGGACACCCACCGCCTGGCCGCCATCGGCATCAGCGCTCTGGTGCTGCTGGGTAGCGGCATCGGCATGGCACTCTGGGGCATGCGCCTGGCGCGCCGCCATACCCTGCTCAAGGAGACACTGGCTCAGCTCGCGCTGGACCGTCACCTGATGGAGGAGCCGCGTGACACGCCGCAACGTTGACGCCTCAATACCCGCTGCCGCGAGCCGTGCCCAGCGCAAGGCCGAACTCATCGCCGCCATCGAACGGCAGCGTATCGACCTGCTGGTGGAAGCGGAGCGCTGGAAGCACGGCACCCTGGGGCTCAATGCCGGCTGGCAGCAGCTGGAGAGTCTCAAGCCCTTCATCAAGCACTACCGGGGAGCGGCTTATCTGGCCGGGGGCGCCCTGCTGGTCGCTGGCTTGCGTCATCCTCGTATGCTCGTTCGGCTGACCAGGCAAATCGCTGCCGGCGCCCTGCTGCTGCATCGGGCAAGGCACCTGCTGGAGCGGGTTCGCTGAGCACCTAGGATTAGTCAAACGGAACAGGGCTTCGAAGGGCGGCTTAGGCTTCGAAAGGCGGATTAGGCTTTGTACGAAAAGTCGGCGAGCGAAGGCACTTTTCGCAGAGCCTAGAGCTGCGCTTCGGCCCTATGCCTATGCTTTCCCCCGCTCGGCACCCATCGCATCCAGCTCTCGCCACGCTTCAAGCGCTTGTCGATGAACTGACGCGTCTTGCGCTGCCCTTCGCTGGTATCCCTTGCCCACACCGCCAGCGCCGCCACGAACAGGCTGGTCAAGACCACCTCTTCGAGCTGAGCGCGACGCGTGCCGTAGCGGGCTTCCAGACGTGCCGCCTCGCGCAGCCATTGCACGGTGCGCGACAGATCGAACACCAACGGTACCCAGGTGTGCGGATGCGGCAGATGCGCCTTGGTCCTGAGCATCTGCACGGTAACCCGGCGATGGGCGGCGAAGGTGTCGAACCAGGCCTGCAGGCAGTGCTCGATGCGCACCCGCTCCGGCCAGTCATCGAAGGTTTCCGGCTTTTCCGCCAGCATGGCGCGCCAGCCCCGCTGGAACCACGCATTCGCGACGGCATCCATGTCGCGAAAGCGTTCCAGCACCACTGACATCGGCAGCTCCAGGTTGCGTGCCACATCCGAGAGCCGCACCGCCTGCCAGCCGCGCTCCTCGGCCTGACGCACGGCCTCGTCGACGACGAGATCGGCAAATGCAGAGGCTTCGGACCGGGAAGAGTCCTGGATCGCGATCATGGTCATGGGTGGCCCTCGGCTTCCAGCATGGTTCTGCTTGCAGCATAGCCCGGTTTACGGGTGACGCCATCAGGCCGCCCGCTCCAGATAGTGGATGCAGAATAGCGCATCGCGATCGGTCCAATGCGCACACGGCTCGAACCCGGCGCGCCCCGCCAGCTCGACAAATCCGGCCACGCTGTACTTGTAGGAATTTTCGGTGTGAAGGCTCTCGCCCTCGGCGAAGAAGAAACGCTCCTCGGCCAAGCGAATGGCCTGGTCGCAGCGACTCACCAGATGCATTTCGATGCGCGATTCGACTTCATTGTAGAAGGCCAGATGGTGAAACCGCGACGGCTCCACCTCGGCCTCGAAATCACGGCGCAGCCGCTCCAGTAAATTGAGGTTGAAGGCCGCCGTGATGCCGGCAGCATCGTTGTAGGCGGCGTTAAGTATCGCCCGATCCTTGATCAGGTCGACACCGATCAACAGCCCGCCGCCGGGTGGGAGCAGCTGCGCCAGCCCCACCAGGAACGCCTCGGCCTCTGCGGGGGTGAAGTTACCGATGCTCGAGCCGGGAAAGAACGCCACCGGACGCTCTCCCGACAGCCCCTCGGGCCAGCACATCGGCTGCGAGAAATCGGCGCAGGCCGCATGCACCTCCAGCCAGGGGTAGTCGGTGGCCAGGCGGCGCGTGCTGTCGAGCAGAAAGTCCCGTGAAATGTCCACGCCCAGATAGCAGGCCGGATGCAGCGCCTCGAGCAGCAGCCGCACCTTGCGGCTAGCGCCGCTGCCCAGCTCGATCAGGGTCGCGTCGCGCCCCACCACCTCGGCGATCTCCCTTACGGCAGCACGCAAAATCGCCTCTTCCGTGCGGGTGGGATAGTACTCGGGCTGCTCGCAGATGGCGTCGAACAGCTCCGAGCCGCGGCGATCGTAGAAGAACTTGGGCGAGGTGTATTTCGGCGTGGCGGCAAGCCCAACCATCAGCTCCTGGCTCAGCGAACCCGCCGCCGCCGGTGAGTGCTGGTCGTGAAAAGTGACGAACGGGTCCATGTCATGCCTCCCTGGCCAGGCGGAAACCTGAGAACGCCCAGCGGGCGTGGGGTGGGAAGAAGTTGCGGTAGGTCGGGCGAATGTGATCGCTCGGCGTGGCGCAGCAGCCCCCACGCAGCACCATCTGTCCCGACATGAACTTGCCGTTGTACTCGCCCAGGGTGCCGGGCAGCGCCCGAAATCCCGGATAGGGCCTGTAGGCGCTGCCGGTCCACTCCCATACGTCGCCGAACAGTTGAGCCGCGGCACTGCCCCGCGCCGCGGCGGCCACCGGCTGCAGGTGGTCGCTCTCGACGAAATTGCCGCCCATGGATGCGTCCCGGGCCGCCACCTCCCACTCCGCCTCGCTCGGCAGCCGCGCCCCGGCCCAACGCGCATAGGCATCGGCCTCGAAGAAGCTCACGTGCACCACCGGCGCCTGCGGGTCGACCGGCCGCAGTCCGCCCAGGGTGTAGTGGTACCAGCCCTCTTCGCGCTTCACCCAATACAGCGGCGCCTGCCAGCCGGCCTGGCCGACCTGCTGCCAGCCATCGGAGAGCCACAGCGCCGGGCGGGTATAGCCGCCGTCTTCGATGAAGGCCAGGAACTCGGCGTTGGTCACCGGGCGATTGGCCAGTTGAAACGCCTCGAGAAACTGCCGGTGCACTGGCCCTTCGTTGTCATAGGCGAAGCCCGTTTGCAGGTCGTGGCCGATCTCGCGGACGCCGTCGGCATGCTCGAGCCAGGCCAGCTCGCCCGGGAGCTCCGTCGGCGGTGGCGCCAGGTCGTCGCGGTAAGCCGGGCACAGCGGGTTCTGGGCCAGGATGTGCTTGATGTCCATGAGCAGCAGCTCCTGGTGCTGCTGTTCATGGTGCAGCCCCAGCTCGACGCGGCGGACGATCTCCTCGGCATGCTCGGGTGGCGGCGACTCGAGCAGCTCCATCATGGCCGCATCTACATGGGCACGGAAGCGGTACACCTCGGCCACCGTGGGGCGCGACAGCGTGCCGCGATTCGGCCGCGGAAAGGGCACGCCGTGAGTCTCGTAATAGGAGTTGAAGAGGTGGTCGTAGATGGGGTCGAGAGGTCGGTAGCGGGGCTGGAAGGGAACGAGAATGAACGCTTCGAAGAACCAGGTGACGTGGGCGAGATGCCACTTCGGCGGGCTGACGTCATCCATGCTCTGGATCACGTAGTCCTCGGTGCACAGCGGCTCGCACAGCCGCTCCGATGCCTGGCGTATGCGCTGGTAGCGTCTCAGCCACTCCTTGGTGTGCAGGGTATCGGGCGTATCCAACTGCTGGGGGGAGGCCAACTCATGAGCTAAGGGGGGCATGGCGCACTCCTGTGACGAGCCACATCCGTGACGAACCATCCAGACGACCAGTTCTATCCAGCGTAGCAAGGCTGCCCCAGGCCACCGGTTACGTTAGGTAAGGTTTTGTCGCGTTCCCTTCAATTGCTACAGAGAGCCCCCACAGGCCACCCCCGAGGCCCAGGCCCACTGGAAGTTGTAACCGCCGAGCTCGCCGGTCACGTCGAGCACTTCGCCGATGAAGCGCAGCTGCGGCAGTCCGTCGACGCTGAAGTCCTTCGATGAGATCGCCGTGGTGTCCACGCCGCCCAAGGTCACCTCGGCGGTACGCCAGCCCTCGGTTCCTGCGGGCTTGAGCCGCCAGGCCCCCAGGCGCTCCTGCCAGGCCTCGATGCGGGAGTTGGAGAGCTCGGCCAGGGTGGGGTCTTCGCCGTGCCACTCCACCAGCGCCTGGGCCAGACGGCGCGGCAGGCGCTCGCCCAGCCAGGTGGAGAGCTGACGCCGCGGTGCCGCCTGGCGTGCCTCGGCAAGCGCGTCGGCAATCTCGAGCCCGGGCAGCAGATCGATCTCCAGTTCGTCGCCGGGCTGCCAATAGCTGGAGATCTGCAGCATTCCGGGGCCGGAAAGGCCGCGGTGGGTGAACAGCATAGGCTCACGATAGCGCCGCTGCCGCCCCGGCCCCAGACGCCGGCCGTCGCGTAGCGCGCTCACCGCCACATCGCAGCTCACCCCGGCCAGCTCGGCCGCCCGCTCCTTCCACTGCGAGGTCAGGGTGAACGGCACCAGTGCCGGACGCGTCTGCGTCACGCCGAGGCCGAACTGACGGGCAATGTCATAGCCGAAACCGGTAGCGCCCATGGTGGGGATCGAGAGTCCGCCCGTAGCGATCACCACCGCGCCCGCTTCGATGCGGCCCGCCGAAGTGGCCAGCCGCATGCCCTCTCCCGCTCTCTCGATGCGCTCCACGCTCGTCTTCAAGCGCAGCTCCACCCCGGCCCACTCGCACTCGGTGAGCAGCACGTCGAGCAGCTCCTTGGCCGAATGCGCGCAGAACAGCTGGCCCGGCGCTTTCTCCACGTACTCCACGGCGTGGCGCTCCACCAGCTCGACGAAGTGCTCGGGGCGGTAGCGCTTGAGCGCCGAAATGCAGAAGTGTGGATTGGCAGAGAAGAAGTTGGCCGGGCCGGTGGCCAGATTGGTGAAGTTGCAGCGCCCGCCGCCCGACATGAGGATCTTCTTGCCAGGCTTGTTGGCATGGTCGAGTACCAGCACACGCCGCCCGGCGTAGCCCGCCGTGAGAGCACACATCAGTCCGGCGGCGCCCGCGCCGATCACCACCACATCCGCTTGCATGCTCACCTGCGTCGCCCACCGGGTTGCCACTTCGAAGCTGCGCATTCTAGCAGCTGTAAGCGGGCAAACCCACGGCGGGAGGATCGCCGCCTCGTTAGTGTGCTAGGTTTACTGAGCCAACAGAAGAAACATCATTCCAATAAGTTAGAGGCTTGACGATGACGTATCCGAAGAAGGCACTGTTGACCAGCTCCGTTGCCCTGGCATCACTGCTGGCCGTAGGAGCAACTGCCGTAAATGCCGACGACTTTCCCAGCCAGCCGCTCACCATGGTGATCGGCTTCGGCGCGGGCGGCAGCACCGACATCCAGGGCCGGGTATTGGCCAACGTGCTGGAAGAGGAACTGGGCCAGCCGGTCAACGTGGTGAACCAGCCCGGGGCCGGCATGGGAGTGGCCCTGACCCGCCTGACCAACAATACCGACGATGGCTATACCTTCCTCTATGGCCCCTCCTCGCCGCTGACCTTCGCCCCGCTGGCGATGGAGACCGACTATGAGCTGGACGATTTCCGCTATGTCGGTGCGGTCTCCCTGGCCCAGGCCGGCTTCGTCACCGGCGAGAATCGCCCCTTCGGCGACAGCTGGGAGGAGCTGGTGGAATACGCGCGCGAGAACCCTGGCGTGAGCTATGCCACCCAGACCGCTCAGGACCGGCTCATCATTGACTATATTGCCGAACAGGAAGGACTCGATCTGCGCATCGTGCCTACCGAAGGCGGCGCCGGCATGGCACCGCTGATTCTCTCCGGCGACGTCGATTTCGCCTACAGCGGCGGCACCCACTCGGGCTATGCCGACAGCGGCGAGATGCCGGTGTTGCTGAGCCTGGCTGCCGATCGCCTGGTGGCATTTCCCGATGCCCCCACCCTGGTGGAAGCCGGCTACGACATCACACCGGGCGACATCCTGATGGCCGTGCTGCCGCATGACGTATCCGATGAGCGTGCCGAGCGGCTGGCCGAGGCCCTCGAGGCGGCCACCCAGGACGAGCGCTTCATCGAAGTGACCGAAGAGCGCTTGCTGCTGCCGGTACAGTACATGAACGAGGAAGAACTCACCGACACCCTATACGAGCAGCGCGATGCTTTCGCCGCACTGATCGAAGAGATGGGCGGCGTGGAAGAGTGACTGACCCACGAGACCGGCTCCTCGGAGCCGGTCTTATTGACTAGAAAAGTAATACTTCAGCCTGAGAAATATCACCCAGATATTTCCTCGCCATCTATTACATTGGCTAAGACAACCCATCACAAAAGGTTACACGCCGACATTACTAATAAACAAGAGCAAAGTAGGCCTCAAGAACTAAAACACATAAAGTAACATACGCAAGGGACTCAGGAGGGACACCGCTCATGTCCGCTCACGCCTACGTACTCATCGTATTACGCACACTGAATGAGCCTGAAGAAAGAGACTATGTGGTTGCACTAAGGCAAAAGGGTTATCGCATCGAGTTCGTCGGGGCAGAGCAGGACCCGCTTCCGATTCTGCTCTCTAATCCCCCCATCGTTGCCTGCTTCGAGTATGACTACCCTGACCTGAAGGGCCTTACCGATCTCAGACAAGCCAAGCAGCACGCGGCCTCGGTGCCCCTGCTGATGATCACCCAAGCACACTCGGAAAGCCTGGCGGTGTGGGCCTTTCGCACTCGAGTTTGGGACTACTTCGTACAGCCCGTCGACCTGGCCAGGTTCATAGGCGTGGTGGCCAGCCTTGCTCAGTTACGATCGCTCAATCCCGGCTCGCAAGAACGTAAACAGGCGACCGCCGTCGTCAATAGGATTCCGCCCGAAGCGCGCTTGCGCTGCTGCACGACCAGCAGCCAGCAGATCCAACTGGAGCGGGCCATCAGCTATATCGAGCAGCATTTGTACCAGAAGCTGGCCCAGGCGGAAGTGGCAGCGCAGTGCGGTATCACCTCGTTTCAACTCAGCCGACTGTTTCGCAAGCTCACCGGCAACACCTTCCAGGGATTCCTGCTCGAGCGGCGCATCGACGAAGCCAAGCGATTGCTGGCCAATCCTCGCACGTCCATCACCGATGTCTGCTTCAGCGTCGGCTTTCGCGATCTCTCCTACTTCACGCGAACTTTTCAGAAGCATGTCGGCCATACGCCGACACACTACCGTCAGCGCTTGCACCTTCAGCCACCCGCCAGCGCCGCTGTAGTGGAACCGATGCCGATAAATCCTTACGACAAGCTGACCCCGGCCTCTCGCCCCTTGATCAGCACCAACCAACTGCAAGACTCAACCTGCCCTCAGGTAGTCTCGCCCTGAGCCACGGGAGAACAAGGCGAAAACGATGGCGCCGGCTCTCGCCGGCGCCAGTGTGACTGCCCCACCAACTAATCCACCAGGACGGGTATCTGCGCCAGAATGCCGAAGTTCTCGCCCCCCGTCTGACCTTTGGGATCGTGATAGCTGCAGCTGGGCAGGAAGTAGATGCTCTTCTGCTGCCAGCCACTCTGCTGTGGCTGAGAGTTCCAGTGGGCCATGCTCCCATTGGCCTTGCGCAAGTTGAAGGTATTCACGAAGCTGTTCCAGCGATCCACGCCGCTGGTACTGCTATGGCTCCAGGTGCCTGGCGAGGTGCCGCCGCTGTTTTCCGGCGGCAGCTGCATTTGTTGGGGCGCCCGCTGGTCGATCTGGTTGGCTTGATCGTTCATCCATACGATGTTGACGGTCACGGCACCGATCAGCGGATTGCTCGGCGCAACACCCGAATCGCAGTCGATCACCGGCAGCGTCAGGGTCCAGACGCTCTGCTTGCCAGTCTTCTCCACCCAGCAGTCATAGAGATCGCCGAAGGCTGAGTTGACCTGACCGTTGTTGGTGGCGATGTTCTCACCGAAGCGCAGCTCATTGGGGTTGCCATCGCCGCATACCAACGACCTCAGCTCGCTGGCGCTGGATGCTCCGCTGTGATTGTGCTTGAAATTGGTCCAGCCACCGGTCTGGTCGCCCTCGGGGATGAAGCGGCCCACGCTACATGAGTAGTTGCCCGAAGGGTCCACCAGCGCCTGTCGGCACAAGGCGATGGGCTGGTCCACGTCCTCCGGGCGCAGGTTACCGGCGAAGCCGATGTAGGCCACCGAGCGCGCCGTCACGTCGTAGCCCTCGAAGCCGAAGATACGCCCAAAGAAGGCCGCCACCTGGCTCTGCTGGCGGGCCGTCACCACTTCCACGGCGTTGATGAAATTGGGGTCGCTATCGAGATCCTCGGCGGTACGACCGAACAGATCCACCGGATCGAGGGAGTCATTTGGGGTGAAAGTGCGCGTGGCGAAGCTCCAGTGGCCACGCAGCGCACTCAACACCTCGACTGCCTCCTTCTGGCTGTCGTTGGCCATGGCCGCATCGGTGGCTATCTGGTTGGCATCCGCATTGACCGAGCTGCCATCGGCGGTATACAGCATCCGAGCGCCGGCCAGGGAGCCGGCATCGGCAGCGTTGTGCAGCTCGTTTCTGGCCACGTAGAGATTGCTGCCATCCACCGCCAGGGCAGTGAAGGCCAGCAGCATGAACAGACCGACGGCCAACAGCACGATGGAAACCCCGCGCTGGCGCTGCGGCGAGCCGTAACGGCCGCGCCTTACGTTGCGAACGTTCATCTCATTCCGCCCTCATCACGGTGGTGGCATTGAGTTCGAGCACGTTGCCCAGGGTACCGATGAAACCGGGCAGCAGCAGGAACTGGTAGGGGTAGTCGACGCTGACCACGATCTCGTCGCCGGAATCGAAGCGGCCGTTGCCGTTGCGGTCGATGCGCTGGATGTCGATGGTCATGCTCGCCGGCCCGCCCAGCGAGATCAGGTACTGTTCGGCATAGTTGCGGATGGCCTGTTCGATGGCGGCGTTCTCGTTCCCGTTGTCGCGCGGTTCGGGCCGGAACAGGATGCCGGTTCTGGCTCCTTCGCGGCTGGCGTTGGTCAGCGTTGCCTTGTCGAACAGCGCGACGCTGAATTCGATGATGCCGAACAGCAGGATGAACAGCAGTGCCGCCGAAATCGCGAACTCCACCACCTCCGAGCCGCGCTGCCGGCGCGCCGAGCGTATTGCTTTCATGCCTGGCCCTCCCTGCTCGGGAAGCGCTCCGGTCATGACGATGCCGGAACGCTGCCCGGGCGATCAGTTGATGACCTCGCCTCCATTACGACGGATCAATTGATCCAGACTGCGGGCGTTCTCGCTGGCGGTGACGTAGTAGGCCGGCGAAAGCCGCATGGCTTCCTCGAAGAAGCCCAGGGCATCCTGATAGCGCCCCTCGAGCATCGAGATGTAGCCGATGTCGTTGTAGGCCTTGGCCCGGTCGCCGCCTCTGGCCACCGCCTCGATGGCGGTGTCGTAGTCGCCCTCGCGGGCGTGCACCAGCCCCAGGTTGCGCCAGGCCAGGTCATAGTTGGGATTGGCGTTGAGCGCCTGGCGCAGTGCCTGACGCGCCCCCGGCAGGTCGCCGGCCAGGTAGCGTGAGTAGCCCTGGTTGTTGAGCACCAGCGGCGTTCTCGGGTTCGTCTCCAGGGCCCGCGCATAGTGGCCTTGTGCCGTGGCGTGGTCGGCGCGCATGTCGGCGATAACCCCCAGGGCGTTGTGGGTCTGCCAGGGTGCATCGCGCCGCGCCGCGATTGGCGCCAGTAACCGCTCGGCCTGGTCATAGTCGCGCTGCTGGATCAGGATGATGCCAAGCGCGGTGCCGGCACCGGGATGGCGCGGATCGATCTCCAGCACCCAGCGATAGGCCATGTCGGCCAGTTCATGGTTGCCGCGACCGTGGTGGATGATGCCGACCCGGTACAACGCTTCGGCCTGGGGGCGCCGCTCCATGCGCAACCCGCGCAGGTACTCGAACAGCGCGCGATCGGCGTCGCCGGCACGCAGGGCGGCCTCGCCGTTGCGGTAGGCCTCCTCGGGAGACCCCACCGGGAAGGCGGTACCATAGGCGACCGACGACCCACCGGCGCCCAGCGCACCGTAGACGTCGCTCTCCTGGGACATACCCCCTCCGGTGGCAGCGCAACCGGCCAGTGCCAGGGACAGCGTGGCAACGGCGCAGGCCGCACGGCATCGTGTAGTGATTTTCATGACAATCCCTCCCACTCGTTGATGACATTGGCCGACTCAGCGCCCCGCCAGGGCGGCCGCCGCACCCAGCAGCGGCGGCCCCAAAGCCACCACGAAGAAGCTGGGAAAGACACAGAAGATCAAGGGAAACAGCATTTTGGTACTGACCTTGGCGGCTTTCTCCTCCGCCTCCTGGGTGCGCTTGTCGCGCAGCTCCACGGCGAACAGGCGCAGGGTCATGGCGATGCTGGTACCGAAACGCATGCTCTGCAGCAGCGTGGTCACCAGGCCGCGGATGTCCTCCACCCCGGTGCGCTCCTCCAGGTCACGCAGTGCGGTCTTGTTGTCCATCCCGGCACGGGTCTGCATGCCGAACAGGTGCAGCTCGTCGGCCAGCTCCGGGTGACTCACCTCCAGGTCGCGGGCCACCCGCTGAATCGCCGCGCCCAGCCCCAGGCCGGCCTCGCTGCACACCACCAGCAGATCGAGGGCATCGGGCAGGCCGCGGCGCAGTTGCTGAGTGCGCCGCTTGATCGCCCGCTCCAGCCAGAAGCGCGGCAGCAGGTAGCCGAGGATGGCCGGGATGATCAGCAGCAGTACCGCCACCATCGGGGGCAGGCGCACGAATGGGATGATCAGCAGCAGCACCAGCAGTGGCGGCACCACGGTCAGCAGCAGGCGTATGCCGTAGAACAGGCTGACGGCCGATGGCGAGCGCTTGCCGGCATGGCGCAGCTCCGTAGCGATCCGGCTGCGCACCTCATCCTTTTCTGGAATCAGTTTCTCGCCCATGGGCCCGAGCCACTGGACCAGCCCGCTCTCATCCGCCTTGCCATGCCCACCGGCCACCTCAGCGCTGGCTTCCAGATGCTTGAGCCGCCGCCGCAGCGGATCCGACAGTCCCATCACCAGCAGCACCAGCGCCACCATCAGGCTGAAAACGGCCATGCCCAGCAGTGCGGCGAAGCCAAGCTGCATGGCCTGAGGGTCCTTCAGCAGGCCACTGACGCTTTCGAGCCAAGCGGTTGAAACGTTCATGCGGGCTTCCTCCTCATACGTCGATACGCACGATACGGCGCATCCACAGGATGCCGACCACGATCATGAAGAATGACGCCGCGATCATCTGCCGCCCCACGGGGTCCTGGGTGAGCATGGGCAGGAAGTTCGGCGACACTAGAGTGAGCACACCGGCCAGGGCGAACGGCAGCAGCGAGAGGATCCAGGCCGCCATGCGCCCCTGGGCAGAAAGCGTGCGTACCTTGCGCTGGAAGCGGAAGCGGTCGCGCACCACCGCGGCCAGACCGTCGAGCAGTTCGGCAAGGTTGCCGCCGCTCTCCTTCTGGATCAGCACCGAGGTGGTGAAGACCATCACGGTCACGCTCGGCACCCGTTCCAGCATGCCCAGCATGGCGGTACGCACCTCGCCGCCGTAGTTGATCTCCATGAAGGTGGTACGGAACTCGCCGGCGATGGGATCGGCCATCTCCTCCGCTACCAGGTGCATGGCGTCGCTGAAGGGATGCCCCGCACGCAGGGCGCGAGCCATGATGATCAGGGCGTCGGGCAACTGCTCTTCGAAACGCGCCAGGCGCTGGCTGCGCAGGCGCTGCAGGTGCATGAACGGCAGCGTCGCCACGCCCACCCCCAACAGCACGCCGAGCAGGGGTTGCGGCAGCAGCAGGAAGCCGACCGTGCCGCACATGCCGCCCAGTCCCAGGCTCTGCAGCACCACCCGGTAGGCCGGGGTCTCGCGCCCCGCCTGCTCGACCAGCCGCTCGACCCGGGCCATGCCGGGCAGCGCCTCCAGCGCCCGCTCCAGCGGAGACAGCTGGCGCAGGTACTTGCGCCGCACCAGCGAGGCCTTGCCGTGATCGGCGCTGGCCGAAATGGCATGCAGGCGCTTCTTCAGCCGCTTCTGCGCCTTGCGGTTCTCGCCGAACGTCGGCACCAGGAAGCTCTGCATCAGCAGGAAGGCGGCAATGAAGATCATGCCGATGAAGATCGCCTCGTCGGAGAGGTTGACGTTCAGACCCATGACCGCTGGCCTCCCCCCACCTGGAACACCTCCAGCCCAGGATCCAGGCCGCGACGCTTGAGATGATCGTAGAAGCCCGGCACCACGCCGGTGGCCATGAAGCGCCCCACTACCCGGCCATGCTCGTCGATGCCTTCGCGCTCGAAGCGGAACAGCTCCGACATGGTGATGATCTCGCCCTCCTGGCCGTTGACCTCCTGCACGCTGACCAGGCGCCGCACGCCGTCCTCCTGGCGCTCCACCTGGACCACCAGATCGATGGCCGAGGAGATCTGCGAGCGCAGCGCACGAGGCGGCAGCTGGTAGCCGCTCATCGCCACCATGTTCTCGATCCGGGTCAGGGCGTCGCGGGGGGTATTGGCGTGAATGGTGGTCAACGAGCCGTCGTGACCGGTATTCATCGCTTGCAGCATGTCGAAGGCCTCACCGCCACGCACCTCGCCGACGATGATGCGGTCGGGTCGCATGCGCAGACTGTTGCGCACCAGATCACGCTGGGTCACCTCGCCACGCCCCTCGATGTTGGGCGGACGCGTTTCCAGCCGACCGACGTGGGGCTGCTGCAGCTGCAGCTCGGCGGAGTCCTCGATGGTGACGATACGCTCATCGGCCGGAATGAAACCCGACAGCACGTTGAGCAGCGTGGTCTTGCCGGCGCCGGTACCGCCCGAGACCAGCACGTTGAGCCGCGCCTTGACCACTTTTTCCAGCAGTTGGGCGATGACCGGCGAGAGGCTGCCATGGGCGATCAGATTCTCGGCGGTGAGACGGTCCACGGCGAAGCGCCGGATCGACAGCATCGGCCCGTCGATGGCCAGCGGCGGAATCACCGCGTTGACCCGCGAGCCGTCCTTGAGCCGTGCATCGACCATCGGCGAGGACTCGTCGACACGCCGCCCGACGCTGGACACGATACGGTCGATGATGGTCATCAGATGCTGGTCGCTGTCGAAGCGCAGCCGGGTCTGTTCCAGCTTGCCGCGGCGCTCCACGTAGATCGGGTTGGTGCCGTTGACCAGGATGTCCGAGACCGTCTTGTCGGCCAGCAGCGTCTCCAGCGGCCCCAGGCCCAGCACCTCGTCCTGCAGCTCGCTGACGATGCGCTGGCGTACGGCCGCGTTGAACGGCAGCGACTCCTTGCTCATCAAGGCCTCGCACACCTGCTGCACCTGGCTGCGAGCCTCGCGCTCCTCCAGACTGCTGAGCAGCGCCAGGTCCATCACCTTGACCAACTGACGGAACAGCCGCTGCTTGCACTCCTGCTCTGGGGGCGACAGGCTCACGCCCGCCAGCCCGCGGCCGCCCCAGCCACGCTCCTCATCTCCATTGGTCATGCGTTCGCGAAAGTTCATGGCCGCCTCCCGGACGTCAGCAAGGGTCAGTGTTGCGTGCGATTCCACAGCCGCAGGGACCAGCGCCGGGCAGGCGCCGGCGGCTCGCGCGGTGTCGTCAAGGCAAGCGCCAGCGCCTTGATGGCGCGTGTCAGCGGTGCCTTGCGGGCCAGATCGATCAACGGGCTGCCGACGTTGATGCTCTGGCTGGCATGACGGTAGTCGTTGGGCAGGGTATGGATCGGCAGCCGCGGCAGGGCATCGCCGATGGCACCCAACGACACCTCGTTGCGTTTGTCGTAGCGGTTGACCACCACAGTCAGGCGCGCAGGCGGCAATCCGAGCTCGTGAATCAGGATGTCGCGCAGGCGCTGGGCGTCGTGCAGGTGCGCCACGCTCTGCTGCATCACCATCAGCACGCGGTCGGCGCGCTCGAGCACGCAGGCGGTGGCACCGTTGATCCAGCGCGGCAGATCGACGACCACCTCTTCATGATCCTGGCCCAGTACGTGCAGCAGTTGCTCGACCCGGATCTCCGTCACCTCGGCGAGACTCACGCGGTCTTCCGGCGACGAGGCCAGCAGGCCCAGGCCGCTCTCGTGCTGCTGGACATAGGCCGACATGGCCAGGCTGTCGAGGCTGTCGGCGGCGTCCAGCGCCTGGACCAGCCCGTGGTCGGGGGTCAGGTTGAAATAAAGCGGCAGCGAGCCGAACTGCACGTCCATGTCGACCAGGGCGCACTCCTTGCCCTCCACCGCCAGCCGATGGGCCAGGTTGGCCGCCACCAGGCTGGCGCCGGAGCCGCCCTTGGCATTGATCACTGCGGTCAGGCTTGCCGCCGGCAGTGCCTGCTCTTCGCGGCGGTCGCGGACGATCTCACGCAGGAAGCGGCCGATCTCGCCGTCGTCGATGGGCGGAGAGAAGTAGTCCCGGGCACCGGCACGCATGGCCAACCGAATCAGCTCCACGTTGCCCTTGGGGCCGACCACCAACAGCGGTGGGCGCTCGCCGACGGGACGCTCGCACAGCGCCAGCAGCTCCGCCTCCCAGCACTCTCCCACCATCAGCACCAGCGCGTCGGGCAGCGTCTCTACGTCCTCCAGCGGATCGACGTTTCCGTTGATCAGCTGCCGTAGGGTGACGTCGATGCCACCCTGGCTGCGCAGCAGCGCTTCCAGCGCCTCCATGTCTGCCCTGGAGCGCCCCACCAGCCGTATCTCGAGCCGTGTCAGCATGGCGAATACCCGTTGGTCGTCAGCCTTGGTTTGCCGGCGGTCGCCCGACCGGCACCGTTGTTTGCGTTTCCGCTCGCTGTGCGCCTTGCGCCCGGCAAACGCTCAAGGCAGCGAACTGGAGCTCATGGGCAGCGACTGCTGCCCCGCCCCGCCGCTGCGGTAGTTGCGCATCGACTCGGCCGCCTTGGCGCCCCCCAGGGCCGGTGCGTCATCACCGGGTTCGTAGGTCTGCAACCGCTTGGTGTGCTGCACCGTGTCGCCGAAGGGCGGCAGATCGGCGCCGGGCTGGGCCGCGCAGCCCGCCAGCCCCACGGCGGTGGCAAGGGCTGCCAGCCGGATGCCACGGGCGAGCGGGCGATGAGTGGCATGGCCGAGGCCGGCAAAAGGATTCAGTGGGAACATGGCGGACACCTCCGTCGTGGCGTTCGGTTCACAGGTCATGGCCGAAGCGGCCCTCGGTGCCGCCCGCACGGCGGCTCGACATCAGTTCCAGATCCAGGCTGCTGGGGCGGGGCCGCGAGCCGCCGTCTTCGTCACGGGCCTGGAAGCGACCGAGCAGATAGAACTCCAGGTCGCTGGGCGCCACGAACGAACCGGTGGGCAGCCGCACCTGCTCAGGCGCGAAGGAGCGCGCCAGCCGTGGGGTGACGAAGATCACCAGTTCGGTCTGCTCCTTGATGAACTCCTGGCTGCGGAACAGTGCGCCCAGTACCGGCAGGTCGCCGAGGCCGGGGAACTTGGAGACGTTCTCGCGCAGGCTCTCGTTGAGCATGCCGGCGATGGCGATGGTCTGGCCCGAGGCCAGCTCCAGGCTGGAACTGGCGCTACGCTTGACCAGTGCCGGTACGAAGAACTGCGCCGATACCTGATCGCCCACCCCGACCCGCAGGCTGTTGGCCGGCACCAGGTCGGAGACGGATACGTTGACCTGCAGGTTGATCGAGCCGGAATCCAGCACCACCGGCAGGAAGCTCAGGCCGACGCCGAACTCCTTGTGCTCGATGGCCACCTGGCCGTTGCCCTGGGGCACCGGAATGGGAAATTCGCCGCCGGCCAGGAACTGGGCCTGCTGCCCGGTGAGGGTGGTGAGATTGGGCTCGGCGAGGATCTTGGCCACGCCCTCGCGGCTGGCCGCGTCCAGCACCAGGTTGAGCAGGTAGTCGCTGCGCTGGTAGCTGGCGAAGATACCGGTGTCCTCGATGCTGGCCACTGCGGGGGAGAACTCCCGCACCATCGGCCCCAGCGGAGTTCGCGTGCCGTTCTGGAACACCGGCAGACGGAAATCCCCGCCCGGCCCCTGGAAGATGGCATCGGGGAAGGTGGCTCCACCGCTGACCGCTCCCAAGCTGAGCGCCGACGAGCCGACGTTGAAGACGTTGAAGTTGGCCTCCAGCCGCTTGATCAGCGAACGGGAGACCTCCGCCACCTTGACGTCCAGCATCACCTGGTTGGCCCCGCCCACCTGCATCAGGTTGAGAACTGCATCCTCCCCGCCACCGGCGAAACGCATGGCCAGCCGCAGCGCGGTATCCAGCCGCTCGGCGCTGGAGACCTCGCCGCTGAGCACGATGCTGTCCTGGGCCGAGCGCAC
The DNA here is from genome assembly GCF_000246875.1 of Halomonas sp. KM-1. Classification (NCBI taxonomy): domain Bacteria; kingdom Pseudomonadati; phylum Pseudomonadota; class Gammaproteobacteria; order Oceanospirillales; family Halomonadaceae; genus Halomonas; species Halomonas sp. KM-1. The sequence goes on along the minus strand of NZ_BAEU01000106.1, from coordinate 45,620 downwards.
CTGGATGTTCTCGTCCGGTAGCAGCGCGTGCAAATGGCCCTTCAGCGCTTCAAGATCGTGGGTCACGGTGACGTTGAGGGTGCCCTGGATGTTTTCCGACTGATCCCACAGCACCACGTTGGTGGTTCCGGTGGACTTGCCCAGCACGTAGAGCTGACGCGAGCCCATCACCACCAGGTCGGCGATCTCGGGATTGCCCACCGACACCACCCGCACCGCGCGGGGGAACTGCAGCACCTGGGCCTTGTTCAACTCCACCGCCACCGACACCGTGCGCCCCTCCACCGGCATGGCGACGCTACGCGTGCTCTCCTGGGCCTGCAGCGCTGCCGCCCAGCTCAGCGCCAGGGCGGCGCACGCCGCCAGCGCCCACCCCTTCCATGCCATTTCCCGCCATGCCGTTCTCGTGTGCGCCGCTCCCTTCCGCACCGCCGCTCCCCACCCCTCGCCTTGTATGCTCATGACGCTTCTCCCCTGCCTGTTCTGATAGGCTTCGGCCGACCCGGCGCCAGCCCGGATTGCTGCGCTCCCTGCGTTTCAGTTGCGCACGTTCACGGTGCTGGCCTCGGTGCCGCGAATCACCATTACCTGGCGCTGCGGCTGAGCCGCAGGGGCCGCACGCGGTGGCGGCGGCGCATAGCTTGCGCGCGGCGGCTCGACGTTGAGCAGTTCGCGCTGGGCCGCCAGCAGGTCGGGTTTCTCTTCCTGGTCCAACGGATTGCGCAGGGTCAGCTGCACCTTGCCTTCCTGGGTGGCCTTGACCAGGGTCTCCGCCTGGGTGGGGTCCACCTCGAGGGTCACCGCCCGCACGATCACCGGGCCGTCGCGCTCCTGGGAGGCGATCTGGTCCACCGCCAGCACCTTGAGGTTCTGCAGCACGGTTCTCGACTCCACGCTGTTGCGAGTGCCGTTGCCGTTGTTGCGGGAGGAGACCACGTCGACCCGATTGCCCGGCAGCAGGAACCCGGCCACCCCGACCACGTCGTCGACCCGCACGCTCATGGCCCGTTTGCCGGGGTCGAGCAGCGCCGCCAGGGCGCTTCCGCCCAGGTGCTCGGCCACACGCCCTTCATGCAAAATCTCGCCGGCGTAGATCACCTGGTTGCTGACTCGTCCCACCACGCGCTCGATGTCGTCGAAGCTGCCCGGCGGCACCGACTCCGGCGGCAACCGCATGACCCGCAGGTCGCTGGCCTGCACCGTGGTGCCGAAGGGAATCTGCAGCGCCGCCACCACTACCTGACCGGCCTCGGTCAGGGCATCGCGCTCCTGGTTCTGTTCCTGCATCCAACTCATGGCGATCAGCGCTGCACCGCCGGCCATCAGCAGCGAGACGCAGAACATCGTGACAATGCCTTTCTTCTTCATGACGCGGTCCTCCCGCTCGTGTGGGCGTCACCGCCTGTGCGGTCATCGCTCGTGAAGTCTCCGAAGTAGGTCTGCCAGGCCCAGGCGAGCACCTCGCGGTCGAGGGATTCGCCGCCCCAGTAGCGCAGGTGGTCCCCCGCCAGCCCCAGCAGGTCGCGGGGGTGGCAGGCCAGCAGCGGCACGCCGAGACGGGCATGCAGCTCATAGATGACGAAATCGACCAGGGTCGGGTCGAAGCCGATGCCGCTTTCCCGGCACTGGCGGGCCCAGATCTCCCGGTAGGCCTCGCGGCTCAGCGGAGCGAAGCGGATCTTGTAGCCGATGCGGCGCAGGAAGGCGGCATCGGCCAGCGTGAGCGGGTCCAGGTTGGTGGAGAACACCAGCGCCACGTCGAAGGGCACGCTGAAGTGGTAGCCGTTGGCCAGCGCCAGGAAGTCGCGACGCTCCTCCAGCGGCACGATCCAGCGATTGAACAGCTCCATGGGCGCCATGCGCTGGCGGCCCAGGTCGTCGATCACCAGCATGCCGTTGTTGGCCAGCAGTTGGATCGGCGCCTGATGAATGTGGGTCGCGTGGTCGTACTGGACCTCCAGACGCTCCATGCTCAGCTCGCCCCCGGTCACCACGCAGGGCCGCCGGCAGCGCACGAAGCGCGGGTCGTGCCCTTCGGCCAGCAGCAGCGCCGCGCCGGTGTTCCCGGCTCCAGGCATCGCCAGCGGGCTGTGCACCGAGGGATCGAAGCAGCGCACCGCCTTGCCCCCCGCCAGAATGGCGTGGGGCACCAGCACCTCGCCGGGCAGCAGGCGTGCCAGGCGGCGTGCCATGTAGCTCTTGCCGGTACCCGGCTCGCCGTGGACGAACATTGCCCTGCCGGAGTGCAGACCCGGACCGAGCTGATCGAGCAGCATCGGGTCGACCACGGTATCGGCGAAGGCCCGGCGCACCTCGTCGCGGGTGGTCCCCACCTCGCTCAGGGCCTGGGCGCGCACCAGAGCGGTGTAGCGCTCCAGCGGCACCGGTGCCGGCCCGGCATAGCCGTCGCGAATCAGCGCCTCCATGGCGGCGGCGCGGCCCAGTTCGGTGAGGCCGAAGCGCAGTGCGCCGCTCTCGCCCTGGCCGCGCACCTCTGCGCGCCCCTCCCGGCGCAACAGGTGGCATAGCGTCTCCACCACGCTGCCGGCCAGGGCTGCGCCGCGGCTGAGCTGGTGCAGATCGAGCACGCCCTGTTCGAGCAGCTGCTTGGAGAGCAGGTCCATCAGGTAGAGGGGCGAGAGCCCGGTCTCCTCGACGCTGGCAGGACGCGGCGGAAGGGCATCGGCGGCGGCCGTGGACGCGCCAAGGGGCACTGCACCTTCGCCATCTGCAATGTCAAGTTTCGTATCCACGCCCATGCTCCTCTCTTCGATTTCCGATCACACCAGCGACCACTGCCAGACGAGCCAGGCAGTGGTGCCCAGGGCAATGGAAACGGCAAAAGGGAATTTCTTGCCCATCACCTCACCCTCGGCGGGCGGGATATAGAGTGGCCTTCCGGTCACCACCAGGGTGCGCATCATGAGCGCATAGCGCCCCCAAGGAGAAACAGACTGGCGATGAATCAGTGCACTTAAAGCAAAGACCATGGCGATAATTCCGCCGAATAAAATACTGATAAGCGCTGCTTGAAATACACCAACAGGACCGAGAAAGGTACCTATCGCCGCCATCAGCTTGGCATCCCCGGCGCCGGTAAAACCCATCAGATAACCCGGCAGCAAAATGGCCAAACCGACCAGCAACCCGTAGGTGGCGGCCAGGACGCCGCTGGCTCCCGCTGCCCACCCCTGCAGCAGAAACCCCACGGCGGCCCCGGCCAGAATAAGAGTGTTGGGGATGCGACGGCATTGGCCATCTTTCAAGGCCGCAACAATCACCAAAGGTATGGCGCCTATCTCGATCATGTCTTTCCACCTTACCGAAAAATAATCTGGCGCCAACATCCTTATCGGCGCCATACTAGATATGACTTATTAAGGAGTTTCTCCACCACCACCACCACCACCACTGATAGCCGCATTGAGATCACCAAGTAATTCAGCGGCTCTCTCACCGATGGTAATAAATATCGTTGCTCCCACTGCCACCACCAGCCCCCCAACCAAGGCCCATTCCACCACCTCGGTGCCCTCTTCTTCGCGCCAGAAGCGCACGACACCCTGCATCAGCTTGCTCATGGTCTTTCTCCCATTTCAGGTTGCTTATCCAAGCCTTCTGTTGTCAGAGTCCGGCGCCTTTGCCCCGGCTCACGTGACTCAGCATCGTCGTTACAAACCGGTTACGCTTGGAGAATCTTGCAGAGGGATTGGAGGATCTTGCAGGGCCGGCGGGCATGCACGAAACGGCATAGGGGGAATTAGTTATGCAAAACCTGTACAATCAAAGCCTGGAAGTAGATAGGATATTGCGAATTTGTTGTCATATTGGTAGGGGCCAATATGAGTAGCCTGGTAAGGATAGAAAGCCAAAGGAGTTGGCTTCCTCCGTCGCGACCCGAACACTACGACAAGAGCCACCCATGACCACATCGCGCACTTCTTCTCCCGGAGCCTGGCGCTGGCTGGCCCCGTTCTGCCTGCTGCTGGCCGTCTCGCTGCCGCTGGCGGCTCAGGACCGCACCGCCGTGATCGGTGCCCGCGCCGCGCTGCAGCCCTGGTCCGACCCGCTGGAGGCGCTGGGTACGCTGCGTGCCGACGAGAGCGTGACGCTCTCGGCCACGGTGACCGAGCTGGTCGCCGAACTGAACTTCCGCGATGGTGAAGCGGTGGAGGCCGGCCGGATGCTGATCCGCCTGGAGGATGGTGAAGAGCAGGCTCAACTGCGCGCCGCCCAGGCCCTGCGCGACGAACGCCGCAGCGCGGTGGACCGCCTGACCCAACTGCAGAACCGCAACATGGCGCCGCGGGCCGACGTGGAAGACAGCCAGGCGCGGCTGCGCCAGGTGGAGGCCGAGATTCAGGGGCTGGAAGCACGGCTGACCAACTACCGCCTGCGCGCGCCCTTCGACGGCGTGGTCGGCTTTCGCAACATCAGCGTCGGTAGCCTGGTCACCCCCGGCACCGAGCTGGTGACCTTGGACAAGCTCGACGTGATGAAGCTCGACTTCAGCGTGCCGGAGCTCTATCTGGCGATCCTCGAGCCCGGCCTGCCGCTCTCCGCCCGCAGCGTGGCCTTTCCCGACGAGCTGTTCGAGGGCGAGGTGAGCAGCATCGGCTCGCGGGTCGACCCCGTGAGCCGCAGCGTGACGATACGCGCCGAGATCGACAACCCCGAGCTGCGCCTGCGCCCGGGCATGCTGATGGAAGTGATTCTGCAGCGCAGCCCGCGCCAGGCCGTGGTGGTGCCCGAAGCGGCGCTGATCCCCAGCGGTGACAGGCAGTACGTGCTAGTGATCGACGAGGCCGACGAGAACCGCGTGGAGCGGCGCGAGGTGCGCGTCGGCGAGCGCCGTATCGGCCAGGCCGAGATACTCGAGGGGCTGGAACAGGATGAGCTGATCGTCTCCCATGGCGTGCAGCGCGCCCGGGAGGGCGACCGTGTACAGCTGCTCGGCATCGCCGACGAGGAGACTTCCATTCGCGAGATTCTCGAGGCGCATCGCGACGAGGGAGACGCCTGATGCGGCTGTCCGACATCTCCGTACAGCGGCCGGTACTGGCCACGGTACTGGCCCTGCTGATCGTCGCCTTCGGCCTGCTTTCGCTGGAGCGGCTGTCACTCCAGGAGTACCCGGCCATCGACCCGCCGGTGGTGAGCATCGACACGCGCTACCCCGGGGCGGCGGCCAACGTGGTCGAGTCGCGCATCACCCAGGTGCTGGAGGATCGCATTGCCGGGATCGAAGGCATCGAGGTGGTGACCTCTTCCAGCGAGGATGGCCGCTCGCGCATCAACATCGAATTCAATCTGGGCATGGACATCGACGCCGCGGCCAACGACGTGCGTGACCGCATTGCCGGCGCCCAGCGCAACCTGCCCGACGACGCCGACCCGCCCGAGGTGCAGAAGGCCGATTCCAGCGAAGAGATCGTGGTGTGGCTGAGCCTCTCCGGCGAGGGCTACTCCATGCCGGAGCTGACCGACTACGCCAACCGCTACCTGGTCGATCGCCTCTCGGTGCAGCCCGGCGTGGCCCGGGTGCGGCTGGGCGGCGGCCGCGACTACGCCATGCGCGTATGGCTCGACCGCAATGCCCTGGCGGCACGCAACCTGACGGTGAGCGACGTGGAGAACGCCCTGCGCGCCGAGAACGTGGAGCTGCCGGCCGGCTCCATCGAGTCCCGCGAGCGCCAGTTCATCGTGCGCCTGCCGCGCAGCTTCGCCGAGGCGGCGGACTTCCGCCGCCTGGCCATCGGCCAGGGCAGCGACGGCTACCTGATACGCCTGGGCGACGTGGCCCGGGTCGAGGTGGGCTCGGTGGACGACCGCTCGGTGTTCCGCGCCAACGGCGTGCCGATGGTCGGGCTCGGCATCATGATGCAGTCCACCGCCAACGTGCTGGAGCTTTCCCAGGGGGTTCAGGCGGAGATGGAGCGGCTGCAGGCCACCCTGCCCGAAGGCATGCAGATGAGTCTCAACTTCGATGCATCGGTGTTCGTTGCCGGGGCCATCGAGCAGGTGGTGATCACGCTGTTCATCGCCATGGGGCTGGTGGTGGTGGTCATCTTCATGTTCCTCGGCAACGTGCGTACCACCCTGGTGCCGGCGGTGACGGTGCCCATCGCCATCATCGGCTCGTTCATCGCGCTGGCTGCCATGGGGTTCTCGATCAACCTGCTCACCCTGCTGGCCCTGGTGCTGGCCATCGGCCTGATCGTCGACGATGCCATCGTGGTGCTCGAGAACATCAACCGGCGCATGCACGACTATGGCGAAACGCCGCTGGTGGCGGCCTTCCGCGGCACCCGGCAGATTGCCTTCGCCGTCATCGCCACCACCCTGGTGCTGATCGCGGTGTTCGTACCGCTGAGTTTCCTGCAAGGCAACGTGGGCCGCCTGTTCTCCGAGTTCGCCCTGACCATGGCCGCGGCGGTGGCGATATCCAGCCTGCTGGCGCTAACGCTCACGCCGATGATGGCCTCGAAGATCCTCAAACCCAACATGGGCGACAGCCTGGCGGCCCGCGGCGTGCAGTGGCTGCTGGAACTGTCGCAGCGCATCTACCGTGCGCTGCTCGAAATCGTGCTCAAGGCGCGCCTGGCGGTGCTGGCCGTGTTCGTCGCGCTGATCGCGGCCACCGTGTGGATGGCCGAGCAGTTGCCCAACGAGTACACCCCGCGGGAGGATCGCGGCAACTTCATCATCCTGGTCAACGGTCCCGAAGGCGCCACCTTCGATTACATGATGGACTACATGGACGAGATCGAGCTGCGCCTGCAGCCGCTGCTCGACTCGGGCGAACTCGAACGCGTGGTGATCCGTGCGCCGCGGGGCTTCGGCAACATCGAGAACTACAACGGCGGCTTCGCCATCATCAACATGGCCGACTGGGGAGAGCGCCGCAGCGCCTGGGAGATCATGGACGAGGTGCGCGCCCTGCTGGCCGATCTTCCCGGCATACAGGCCAGCCCGGTGATGCGGCAGGGTTTCGGCCAGCGCGTGCAGAAGCCGGTGCAGTTCGTGCTGGGCGGCGGCACCTACGAGCAGTTGGCCGAGTGGCGCGACCTGATGTTCGAGCACATTCGCGAGCACAACCCGCGCCTGGCGGGCCTGGAGAGCGACTATCGCGAAACCCAGCCGCAGCTACGCGTGGACATCGACTACGAGCGGGCGGCTTCGCTCGGGGTCACGGTGACCGAGATCGGCCGTACCCTGGAGGTGCTGCTGGGCGGACGCAACGTGACGCGCTACGTGGACGACGGCGAGGAGTACGACGTCATCCTCGAGGGCGACCGGGCGCGGCAGAACAGCCCCCGGGCGCTGGACAACATCCAGGTGCGCTCGGCGCGCTCGGGCGAGCTGATTCCGCTGGCCAGCCTGGTGACTCTGACCGACTACGCGGGCGCCAGCACCCTCAACCGCTTCAACCGCATACGCTCCATCACCATCGAAGCCAATCTGGTGGATGGCTACCCGCTGGGCGAAGCGCTGGAATACCTGGAGCAGACGGCCAACGAGATTCTCCCGCCCGAAGCCCAAACCAACGTGGCCGGCCCCTCGCGCGACTATCGCGAGGCCAGCGGCGCCACCACCTTCCTGCTGGTGCTGGGAGCGCTGGTGGTATTCCTGGTGCTGGCGGCCCAGTTCGAGAGCTTCGTGCACCCCTTCGTGATCATGCTCACCGTGCCACTGGCCATGAGCGGCGCCCTGCTCGGCCTGTTGCTGACCGGACAGTCGCTCAACATCTACAGTCAGGTGGGACTGGTCATGCTGATCGGCCTGGCGGCCAAGAACGGCATTCTCATCGTCGAGTTCGCCAATCAGCTGCGCGATCAGGGCCTGGCCTTCCGCGACGCCCTGCTCGATGCCGCCGTGACACGTCTGCGCCCGATCCTGATGACGGCGGTGACCACCATGGCCGGCGCCATCCCGCTGATTGTCTCCACCGGCGCCGGCGCCGAATCGCGCATGGTGATCGGTACGGTGATCATGGCCGGGGTGGCCGCCGCCACCTTCTTCACGCTGTTCGTGGTACCGGTGGCCTACGACCTGCTGGCACGCCATACCGGCTCCCCCGGCGACGTGAAGCGACGCCTGGAAACCGAGATGGACGAGGTCCCCGTCAACCGGCGCTGACACCCCTTCCCTGAGCCGGAACCTGCTGAGCCGAAACTGAAAACGATGAGGGCCACCCTATGGGTGGCCCTCACGCGTCGTCAGCGAGACGTGCGCTCAGCACTCGCCGAGACGTTCGCCCTCGATGGCGGTTTCGAGACGCATCTGCCCCATGGGCGATTCGGTGTCGATGTTTACGCTACCCTCGACCCGCTCTCCCAGGAAGTCCATGCGGCCGTCGATGTTGGCCTCGCCGCCCTCGGCGCGACAGATCATGCGGTAATCGACGCCATCGACGGAGACGTTGTGCTCGAGCAGCTCGCAGCCCTCCTCGACTTCGAGGAACTGGAAGTCGGCATCGTCGAGATCGCCCTGAACGATGCACTCCTGATGACTCTCCGTCTGATCGGGAATCGGCACGTCGCCCTTGACGGAAGTGGTGCTGGTGAACTGCCACTGGCCCGGCACGATGTTGGGCGTATCGGCCAGCGCCGTCAGCGGGAACATCAGCACGGCAGCGGCAACCCAGGGTCGTAAGGACATGAAACTCTCCGTTGTGGTGGTAGGTATGGCAGAGGAAACGATGCCTCCGGCAACACGTAGGCACCAGCTTAACCCAGCAACAACAGGAAAAGGAGGAAACACAGCGTAACGCTTTCCCCCCTCAGGTGGGGATGAAGCTCTCGGCCACTTTCAGCTTGAGGTTCTCCCTGGCCTGCGGGCGGCCGAAATAGTAGCCCTGAAACACCTGGCAGCCCTGTTCGAGCAACCAGCGATGCTGAGCTTCGCTTTCGACCCCCTCCGCCGTGACTTCCAGGCCGAGGCTCTCCGCCAGCGTGATGGTGGTATTGACGATGGCGGCGTCCACCGGGTCTTCGAGCACGCCGTTGACGAACGACTTGTCGATCTTCAAGCCATGCAGGGGCAGGCGCTTCAGATAGTTGAGCGATGAGAAGCCGGTGCCGAAATCGTCCAGGGCGAAACGAATGCCGAGCTTGCTGAGGCGCAGCATGATCTCACGCACCCACTGCGGATCCTCCATCAGCAGACTCTCGGTAACCTCCAGCACCAGGCGGGCCGGATCGGCACCGGTCATCTCCAGTGCGTGCTGCACGCGAGTCACGAAGTCGGTCTGGTGGAATTGAACCGAGCTGACGTTGACCGCAATGTAGAGGCCCTCCTTGTCGCGCTCCTTGCCCCACTCGGCCAACTGCCGGCAAGCCGTTTCGAGCACCCAGTAGCCGATCGGCAGAATCAGCCGGTTCTTTTCCGCCAGGGGGATGAAGAGCATCGGTGGGACCAGGCCGCGCTTGGGATGGTTCCAGCGAATCAGGGCCTCGACACCGACCACGCTGGCGTGGCTGTCCACCTGAACCTGATAGTGCAGACACAGCTCATCGCGTGCCAGTGCCTGGTGCAGGTCGGCCTCGAGCGATACCCGCTCCATCACGTCGGCCTGCATCTCGGCATTGAAGAAGCGCAGCGTATTCCCGCCTGCCGCCTTGGCCTGCTGCAGGGCGATGTCCGCCTGCCGCATGGCCGCCTCGACGCTGGCGTCACCGTCGGCGAACAGCGTGATGCCGATGCTGGCGGTGATGGGCAGCACCGGCAGTTGGTCGTCCTCGCCCCGGGCGTTCACGATTTGGCCCAGCAGCTTCTCGCCCACACGCTCGGCGGCATGGGCGGCCTGCTCCACGTCGAGCCCCAGGTCGTGAATGAGCAGGACGAACTCATCCGCCCCCAGGCGCGCCAGGGTATCGCTCTCCCGCACCACTTCCTCGAGGCATCGGGCCACCCGACTCAGCAGCCGATCTCCGCTGTACAGTCCCTGGGTCTCGTTGACGACCTTGAAATCGTCCAGATCGATGAACAGCAACGCCGCATAGCGCTCGCTGCGACGCGTGCCCTTGACGACCATGCCGAGGCGGTCCAGCAACAGACGGCGATTGGGGAGGCCGGTCAGGGGATCGTAATAGGTCAGGCGGTACTTGCTCTCCTGGATGTCACGATACTCGGTGACGTCGGTGGAGATACCGCAGAGCGCACGAATCGAGCCGTCGGCGGCATGCAGCGGCAGCTTGATCGACAGATAGGTACGGATGGTGTCGCCCGTGGCCAGCACGTGGCCCTCTTCGGCCACCACCTTCTCCCCTTGCTGCAACACCCGCTGGTCGTTGAAGCGCAGATCCGCCGCCATGTTCGCGTCGAAGAGGTCGAAGTCGGTCTTGCCGAGGATCGAGTCGACCGGCAACCCGATGCTCTGGACGGTCTTACGATTGACGTACTGATAGCGCAGGTCCGCCGATTTGACGTAGATACAGGCATCGACACTGTCCAGGATGGTCGCCAGCTCTTCCCTGCCGGCCCGCAGCCGCTCTGCCTCTTTCGTCAGCCTGCGGCGATAGGCCAGCCCGGCGACGACCAGGACAGGCACCAGTACCACCGTCAGCGCGAGCCCGCCCCACCCGGGAGATAGAGGCAGTGCGCCATTCCCTGCCGCCGCTAAGGCGGCCATCGGCAGGCCAGCCACTGCCCCTGCAGAAGCCGTACGGCATATGCTGACCAGCCAGCCAGAGTTGGACATCCCGTCACCTGGTAGAAGGATACGTCATGTTATAGCAGAAAAATCTAAAATTAACCTACGGTGGTCGACTTTCCATCATCTACCCTGTCACGGTAAAGCAAAAGCAAAAAATCGATGGCCATCAGGCGACTTTTCGAGCTTTAAGGCCTGAGGGTTCGCCAGAAACGACCCTCCAAAAGCAAAGAGCCCGACCTCTCGGCCGGGCTGATCTTCGCCTCCTTGCTTCACTCCTCGATCCTCCTGATCGAGCATCCATGGAACTTGCATCGTCCTGATGCGGCCTTCCCTGTCTCGGGCTTCCTACCCTTGTAACCAGCATGGCAGCTTTCGAGCAAAATGCTGTTAACCTGGGATATGCTTCCTTGTAAGAAATAACCTACAAAGCCTGTAAGAATTTACCTTCAGCAAGCCATGTGCCGATTAACTCGCCTCTCGCAACCCTTTGGCTACTCAGAATTTAAGTCATCCTAGCGCTGCTATTCGGCCAGCATCGACCATAATACCCAACGCTAAGCGCTACAAAATAAAACAAGAAAGCCCGGCCTTTCGACCGGGCTGAATCTTCGCTTCCCTACTACCACCTCGAGCTTCCTGCTCAAGCATCCCTGGAGGTGAGTCATCCTGACTCGATCATCCCTGATGAGCCTCCCTGGCTCATGCGTACAGTCTGGCAGCCAAGAAGCCCTCTGTATTTAACCTGAGATAAGCGAGTTTGTAGGAAATGACGGACACGGGTTGTAATAGATGCGCCACAACAGAAGGTGGCTGCACTCCAGTCCATTCTCACTGATTTCCATCTGCTCTATCGGAGGGCACTTGCCAGCCGCATTAGCATAGTTGCAACAACCTCAGGACCGAGCGGCGCTGCGGCATCGACAAGGCGCTTTTCGATATCGGCAACGATTGCAGAGGCTGCCACCAGGGCCTGAGCGCCCGCGGTCGTCAACTCGGTCTTCTGAACGCGCCCGTGCTCCGGATGAGGGGTACGTTTGATGAAGCCCAACTTCTCGAGCGTGACGAGGATCGCCTGCATTGTCTGCGGCGTGACGAAGGCTTGACGCGCCAGCGCGGCGTTTGAAGCTCCTGGCTCGACCTTCAAGTAGGCAAGCACCGCATATTGCGGCGTGGTCAGACCGATCTGACGCAATTCAGCATCCATACGCGTCCGAAGCGCTTGTTGGGCCTGCTTCAGCGCGAAGCCGATCGTTGCATAGGGGTCGTCCATCAGCAAACTCGTGTTGACATATCAGGGCCCTTATATGATATAAGCACCCTGATACTACCAAATCCGGCAATACAAGGAAACCCCGTCATGCCGCATCTAATCGGACCCGATTTCATTGGTCTTCAAGTCCAAGACATTGAAGCCGCGCGCACCTTCTACACCGACGTCGTCGGGCTCCAACCCGCGCCCATGAGCCCGCCGGGAGCCGTCGTGTTCGACACCAAGCCTGTGCCGTTTGCCATCCGTACGCCTGTCATCGATCTGGAGGCGACCGACAAGCTGGGCTGGGGCATTGCCATCTGGTTCGGCTGTGATGACGCTGATGCACTGCACGACCATCTCATTGGTCAAGGCGTCGAAGTCGAATTTGCTCCGAAGGACGGGCCGTTCGGCCGTTATTTCGCCTTCCGCGATCCGTTCGGCTACTCAATCACGGCCCACACGGTCGTGAAGTCCTGATTCAGCAACCAGGGAAACGGCATGACAAAGCCCAGTCAGCCCGCTTAGTTGACTGATCAGGGGAACGGCACAAGGATGTGCCGCGATGACAAGCCCTGCGCGCCAGTCAGGGCGCTATTGGCCGCATGATAGGTGGGGTACGAATAACGCAAAAAACCAGCCGCAAGCGACTGGTTTTTCGGAATCTGTGGCGGAGAGGGAGGGATTCGAACCCTCGAAGCCTTTCGACTTACACACTTTCCAGGCGTGCTCCTTCGACCACTCGGACACCTCTCCACATTGGGGTTCTTCCACGGGGGCAGCGCCCTTGTGCGTCAGAACGGCGCAAAGTCTAACGGCTTATGTGCGCGTTTGCAAGCCGGTTTTTCGGTTCGAGCACATTCAGCCGGCGTCCAGCACGGCGTAGTCGCCGTGGGCTTCCAGGCACAGGGTTTCGCCGCACCAGAGCTGCTGGACAAGACCGATGCGGCCGCGCCCACGGCTCGTCAGTCGCTCGGCCAGGCTCGCCGGGCCCTGTTCGCTCTGGGCAGCACAGACGATGCGGTAATCGCCGGTAACGGGGGCCAGGAAGCGCTGGCTGGCTTCGGCCACGACGACGTCGCGGGCGTAGCCGCGCTGGCGCAGCCAAAGGGTGGTCCAACACCAGCCCAGCAGGGTGGTCTGGGCGGTGAGCGCCCCGCCGAAGCCGGTGCCCTTGTCGTTGAGGTTGGGCTCGAGCGCGAGCTCCCACACCAGGCTCTCCCCTTCCCAGCGCATCTCGCGAATGCCCAGGTGCGCGACCATGGGAATGGCCTCGGCCAGCCAGGCGAGAAACGCCTGCGGCACGTCGCTCTGGCCGGGCTCGGGCAGCGACAGCCGTGGGTGGGGTATACCGATTTCCCGCATGGGTCAGGTCCAGCGTTCGACGAAGTCGCCGACGTTATGCTCGGCAATGGGCTTGTGGCGTCCGCCGAGCTGGCCCAGATAAAGGAAGGCGATCAGCTCGTCGTCTTCCTCCAGCCCGAGCCCCTTGCGCACGGTGGGGTCGAAGGCGTACTTGCCGCTGCGCCACATGGCGCCAAGGCCAAGGGCATGGGTCGCCAACAGGATGCCGTGGGCGGCACAGCCGGCGGAGATCACCTGCTCGATCTTGGGCACCTTGGGCATATCGGGGGTGACCTTGGCGATCACCGCGATGACCATGGGGGCGCGCAGCGGCTTCTTGCGCGCCGCATCCAGGGCGGCATCTTCGATGTCCGGGTCCTCACGGTACTCGGCCTCGGCGAACAGCTCGCCCAGCCGCTCTAGTCCCTCACCGGTGAACTCGATGAAACGCCAGGGGCGCAGTTCCTTGTGGTCCGGCGCGCGCAGCGCGGCGCGATAGATCGCTTCCATCTGCTCGGGGCCGGGGGCCGGCCCCATCAGCTTGCCCATGGAGCTGCGTTCGTGCAGCAGGGTCATCGCATCCATGTTGCTCTCCTCTCGAGTCTTTCTCGGCACTCTACCCAAGGCGCTACTGCCGCGCCAGGCGCAGGGGCTCGGGCGGGCGTTCGCCGGGAGTGGCGCGCCAGGGGCTGATGTCGAGCCCGCCGCGGCGCACGTAGCGCGCCAGCACCAGCAGGCGCTCCGGTTTCGCCCTGGCCATCAGGTCGGTGAAGATGTGCTCCACGCAGTGCTCGTGGAAATCCTGATGTTGACGATAGCCGATCAGGTAGCGCAGCAGGCTCTCGCGGTCGAGCCTGGGGCCGCGATAGCGAATCAGTACGCTGCCCCAGTCGGGCTGGCCGGTGACCGGGCAGTTGGACTTGAGCAGGTGCGAATAGAGCGTCTCCTCGACGATCTCCTCTCCCACCTTCAAGTGCTCGGCGCTGGGAGTGTAGGCGTCGATCTCAATGTCGAGTTCGTCCAGGCACTCGCCGGGCAGCCGACACACCGCCAGCGCCGCGTCGTCGACATCGAACAGCTCCACCGAGACCGGTGCCCCGGCGGCCTGGGCCAGATCGCGCTCGAGGATTTCGATCACCTGTTCGCGGCTGTCGAAGCGGGTCTGGTTGAAGCCGTTGAGGTAGAGCTTCCACGACTTCGACTCGATCAGGTTGGGCGACTCCGCCGGCAGACGAAAACGTGCCACGGCCACCAGCGGCTTACCGCGGGCGTTGAGCCAGCTAACCTCGAAGGCGTGCCACTCATCCTCGCCGACGAAGGGCAGTTTGCCCTCTTCGATGCCCAGCGGCGTGCGATTGGCCGCGCGGGGGATGGGATAGAGCAACCCGGCATCGTAGTGCTCGGGATAGGCGGACTCGCGCCCCAGCGGAGCATGCTCGAGCGTGTCAGGACGTTGACTCATGATCTGATACCTTTACCCCTCTCCAGCATCCACAGGGCGATGGCGAAGAGCACGATGATGAAAGCGAAGATGGCCGTCAGCGCCCAGCCTACCGGAATGTCGGAGATACCGAGAAAGCCGTGGCGGAACACGTTGACCATATAGAGTATCGGGTTGAGCAGCGAGACGTTCTGCCAGAAGGTCGGCAGCAGCGAGATCGAGTAGAACACCCCGCCCAGATAGGTCAGCGGCGTGAGCACGAAGGTCGGCACGATGGAGACGTCGTCGAACTTGTCGGCCAGCAGTGCATTGATGAAGCCGCCAATGGAGAACAGCGCCGCGGTGAGCACCACCACCCCGAGGGTCAACAGCGGGTGAGCCACGCTGATGCGTGTGAAGAACAGCGATACCAGGGTGACGATGGCGCCCACCCCCAGGCCGCGGGCCATGCCGCCCAGCACGAAGCCGGCCAGGATCACCCAATTGGGCATGGGAGAGACCATCATCTCCTCCACGCTGCGCTGGAACTTGTTGGAGAAGAAACTGGAGGCCACGTTGGAGTAGCTGTTGGTGATCACCGCCATCATGATCAGCCCCGGGACGATGAAGTCCATGTAGCTGAAGCCGTCCATCTCGCCGATGCGCGGGCCGATCAGGCTGCCGAAGATGATGAAGTACATGGCCATGGTGATGGAGGGCGGCAGCAGGGTCTGCGGCCAAATCCGCGTGAAGCGCTTGATCTCCTTGAGTACCAGGGTCCACAGGGCGATGGCGATCTGAGCGGCGCTCACTTGCTCACCTCCGCTCCGTCGAGTTCGCGCTGCATCTCATTACCCTGCTCCACCATCGACACGAACATCTCCTCAAGCCGGTTGGCGCGGTTGCGCATGGAAACTACCTCGATGCCCTGCTCGCCCAGGGCGGCGAAAACATCGTTGAGCCGCTGGCCGCGGTGCACCACCACGGCGAGCTGGGCACCCTCCACCTTGTTCACCTCGAAGCCCTCGACGTGCGGGGCCTGCTCCACCGGGCGGGCCAGGTCGAGCAGGAAGGTTTCGGTATCGAGTTCGGCGAGCAGCTCGCGCACGCCGGTGTTCCGCACGATCTCGCCGTGGTTGATGATCGCCACGTTGCGGCAGAGGCTCTCGGCCTCCTCGAGATAGTGGGTGGTGAGGATGATGGTGGTGCCCTCCTCACGATTGATGCGGCGCATGTACTCCCACATGCTGCGACGCAGCTCGATGTCGACGCCGGCGGTGGGCTCATCGAGAATCAGCAGTTTGGGGCGGTGCATCAGGGCGCGGGCGATCATCAGGCGGCGCTTCATGCCGCCGGAGAGCATGCGCGCGCTGCCGTTGCGCTTGTCCCACAGACCGAGGTCCTTGAGCAGTTGCTCGGCACGGGGCAACGCCTCGCTGCGCGGCATGCCGTAGTAGCCTGCCTGGGCCAGCACGATGTCGATGACCTTCTCGAACTGGTTGAAGTTGAACTCCTGGGGCACCACGCCCAGGTGGTACTTGGCCCGGGCGAAGTCGCGGTCGATGTCGATACCGAAGATCGAGACCCGGCCGGCGGTTTTCTGCACCAGCGAGCACACCACGCCCAGGGTGGTGGACTTGCCGGCCCCGTTGGGGCCCAGCAGGGCGAAGAAATCTCCCTGCTCGACGTCGAGATCGATACCCTTCAGGGCATGAAAGCCGTTGCCGTAGACCTTCGTCAGGCCACGGATCGACAGCGCCGGTTCGGCCATGGGACATCCTTGCGTTGGGATGAAGTGCGAGTCCAAGAGATTAGGGCGCGAAGGAATTTTTCAAGTCGCCGCCTGGAAAAACGCCGAAACCCTCGCCCATGGGCAAGGTCATCAAATTAAGTAGGGGGGCCGAGCCTTGGCATCTTGATGGGCGCAGAAGAAACTGGAGCGGGAAAGGAGATTCGACGGTCCGGCGCCCCGGCTTCCGGCCCGAGCCTTGGCATCTTGGACATTGGATAGAAAAACTGGAGCGGGAAAGGAGATTCGAACTCCCGACCCTCGCCTTGGCAAGGCGATGCTCTACCACTGAGCTATTCCCGCTTACTGCCTCTGGAGTGTCGCCCTGGACATCACAGAGTATCGAAGTGGCGTCCCATAGGGGGTTCGAACCCCTGTTCCCGCCGTGAAAGGGCGGTGTCCTAGGCCACTAGACGAATGGGACGCAAAAGCCAGACCGTGCTGGAGCGGGAAAGGAGATTCGAACTCCCGACCCTCGCCTTGGCAAGGCGATGCTCTACCACTGAGCTATTCCCGCATGCACGAACATCTATGCTATCGATAAAGCTACTTCTACCGCAACCGGAAGGTGGCGTCCCATAGGGGGTTCGAACCCCTGTTCCCGCCGTGAAAGGGCGGTGTCCTGGACCACTAGACGAATGGGACGCAAAAGCCGGACCGTGCTGGAGCGGGAAGGTGATTCGATCGGACTGGCGCACCAGCTCCCGACCCTTCACCGAACCTGCTCATTCTGCCGAAGCAGAATTTGGAGCGGGAAAGGAGATTCGAACTCCCGACCCTCGCCTTGGCAAGGCGATGCTCTACCACTGAGCTATTCCCGCACTCTGCTCTTGCACTTCGGTCCTACACTCCGGTACCCGTTGAAACCAGCGTAAAACGAGTGGCGTCCCATAGGGGGTTCGAACCCCTGTTCCCGCCGTGAAAGGGCGGTGTCCTGGACCACTAGACGAATGGGACGCTGTCGTCTCGCTTTCGCCTCAACGAGGTGGCGCGAATGTTACTCAAGCCCCCCGAGGCTGTCAACTGTCGGCCTCGGGCTGGCCGAAAAGAGGGAAAACGGCCAAGCTTTCAGTGTCAGATGAAGTCGACGTCGCCCAGCAGGAGAGAGGCCATGCGCAAGAAGATCGTGAAGAGCGATGCCGAGTGGCAAGCCCAGCTTACCCCTGAGCAGTATCGCGTGACGCGCCAGCAGGGCACCGAGCGCCCTTTCAGCGGCGACTACCAGGTGACCGGCGAGCACGGCATCTACCACTGTGTCTGCTGCAATGCTCCACTGTTCGAAAATGAGCACAAGTTCGAAGCCGGCTGCGGCTGGCCCAGCTTCGACCGCCCATTGGGCAAGGCCGCCGTCGAGGAACGCCCCGACGACTCCCACGCCATGCAGCGCACCGAGGTCGTGTGCGCTCACTGCGACGCTCACCTGGGCCATGTGTTCCCCGATGGCCCGCCCCACACCACCGGGCTACGCTACTGCATCAATTCGGTGTCCATCTCCTTCCATCCCGGCGAGTAGTCCTCCTCCACCCTGCTGAGGCCGCCCTTCTGCTATGATGGGCGGCCTCGTACGGTTTGCAGGAGTGGCACATGCTCGGCTGGTATCCGGGACACATGAACAAGGCGCGCCGCCAGATCCAGGAGGCGCTGCCGGAAATCGACGTGGCGATCGAGGTGCTCGACGCCCGCCTGCCCTACTCCAGTGCCAACCCCATGCTGGCCGGCCTGACCCGCCACAAGCCGGTACTCAAGATCCTCTCGCGGGCCGACCTGGCCGACCCGGAGCTTACCCGGGAGTGGGTGGAGCACTTCGATTCGCTGCCCGACACCCGCGCGCTGGCGGTCACCACCACCAACGCCCGCGAGCTCAAGCGCATCCCCAAGCTGTGCCATGAGCTGGCCGGGCAGGTACGCGCCGACCGCGATGTGCGGGTGATGATCATGGGCATTCCCAACGTCGGCAAGTCGACCCTGATCAACGGCCTGGCCGGCAAGGCCATCGCCAAGACCGGCAACGAGCCAGCGGTGACCAAACGCCAGCAGAAGGTGCGCATTGCCGGCCGCGTGGCGCTGATCGACACCCCCGGCGTGCTGTGGCCAAAGATCGAAGATCAGGCCAGCGCCTATCGCCTGGCCGCCAGCGGTGCCATACGCGATACCGCCATCGATTACGTCGACGTGGCGGTGGTCACCGCCGCCGAGCTGGCCCGCCGCTATCCCGAGGCGTTGAAGGCTCGTTACAAGCTGACCGCCCTGCCGCCCTACGTGCCCAACCTTCAGGCTGAACAAGTAGAGGCGGATGGACCGAAGCGCATCGACCTGCTCGCCATGGCCGGCTTCGACGGCCATGCGATACTGGCCGAGATCGCCAGCCGTCGTGGCGGGCTGCGCCCCGGCGGCGAGATCGACCTGCATCGCGGCGCCGAGGTCCTGCTGCATGAGCTGCGCGACGGCAAGCTGGGCCGTTTGACGCTGGAAACCCCCGCCGACATCCCGCCGCCGGAAGCCGACGAAGAGCCAATGCCACAAGCGGCGATCAGCGATAGCGGCGACGCCGACAACCCCGCATAATCACTGAGTTCCGGCAGCAGGGCTGACCGGAGCCACCGGACACCACTGGAATCTCGGACACCTCATGGATACGCCCTCCACGTTCAGGAAATCGTACAAGCTCGACAACGTCTGCTATGACATCCGCGGCCCCGTGCTCGAGCACGCCAAGCGGCTGGAAGACGAAGGCCACCGCATCCTCAAGCTGAACATCGGCAATCCCGCGCCGTTCGGCTTCGAGGCCCCGGAGGAAATCCTCCAGGACGTAATGCGCAACCTGCCCACTGCGCAGGGCTACTGCGATTCCAAGGGGTTGTATTCGGCACGCAAGGCGATCATGCAGGAGTGCCAACGCAAGGAGATTCCCGGCGTAGGCATCGAGGACATCTTCATCGGCAACGGGGTGTCCGAGCTGATCGTGATGGCGCTGCAGGCACTGCTCAACGATGGCGACGAGGTGCTGATTCCCGCCCCCGACTACCCGCTGTGGACCGCCGCCGCCCATCTTTCCGGCGGTCATGCGGTGCACTATCGCTGCGACGAGCAGGCCGACTGGGCGCCGGACATCTCCGACGTGCGCGCCAAGGTTACCAGCCACACCCGCGCCATCGTCATCATCAACCCCAACAACCCCACCGGCGCGGTCTATCCGCCCGAAGTGGTGCGCGAGCTGCTGGCCATCGCCCGCGAGCACGATCTCGTGGTGTTCTCCGACGAGATCTACGACAAGATCCTCTACGACGATACCGAGCACGTCTCCACCGGCGCGCTGGCCGACGAGGACCAGTTGGTAGTGACTCTCAACGGCCTGTCCAAGAGCTACCGCTGCGCCGGCTTCCGCTCCGGCTGGATGATTCTTTCCGGCAGCGTGGCCATGCAACGCGCGCAGGATTACATCCAGGGCCTCAACATGCTCGCCTCGATGCGCCTGTGCGCCAACGTGCCGGCCCAGCACGCCATCCAGACGGCACTGGGCGGCTATCAGTCGATCAACGACCTGATCCTGCCCGGCGGCAGGCTGCTGGCCCAGCGCGACATCACCTACGAGAAACTCAACGCCATTCCCGGGGTGAGCTGCACCAAGGCCAAGGGCGCGCTCTACGCCTTCCCGCGGCTCGATCCCAAGGTCTACCCCATCCAGGACGACCAGAAGCTGGTGCTCGATCTGCTGCTGCAGGAAAGAATCCTGCTGGTACAGGGCACCGCCTTCAACTGGCCCGAGCCGGACCACGTGCGTATCGTCACCCTGCCCTGGGCCGATCAGCTCGGCGACGCTCTGGATCGCTTCGCCCGCTTCCTGTCACGCTATCGCCAGTAAGCGTCGGCCTAGACCCGATTTTTCGGCTCGGACTTGAAACCTCCGTTAACCAGCCGTATCTAATCAACAGATTTTCTGGGCCGCCCGGTGCGGCCCTCGCTTCCTTGAGATGACCGGAGACTCCGAACGATGATGAGAATACTGCTCTTCCTGGGCACCAACCTGGCAGTGATCCTCGTCGCCAGCATCACGCTGCGACTGCTTGGGGTGGAGGGTTACCTGCGCGGCGAGGGCTTCAACTTCAATGCCCTGCTGATCTTCTGCTTCATCGTCGGCATGGCCGGCTCGCTGATCTCGCTGTTCCTGTCGAAGTGGATGGCCAAGCGCGGCACCGGCACGGTGGTGATCACCCAGCCGAGCAACGCTACCGAGAAGTGGCTGCTCGATACCGTCGAGGAGCTGTCCCGTGAGGCCGGCATCAAGACGCCCGAGGTCGGCATCTTCCCTGCGCAGCAGTCCAACGCCTTCGCCACCGGCTGGAACAAGAACGACGCCCTGGTGGCGGTTTCCGCCGGTCTGCTCAACCGTATGCGCCCGGAAGAGGTGCGCGCGGTACTGGCTCACGAGATCGGCCACGTGGCCAACGGCGACATGGTCACCCTGGCGCTGATCCAGGGCGTGGTGAACACCTTCGTGATGTTCTTCGCCCGCGCCGTGGCCCACCTGGTCGACAACTTCCTGCGCGCCCGCAGCGGCGGTGAAGGCGGCCTGGGCTTCATGGGTTACTTCGCGGTGGTGATCGTCGCCGAGATCGTGTTCGGCCTGATCGCCTCGGCCATCGTTGCCTGGTTCTCGCGCTACCGCGAGTACCGTGCCGACGCGGCGGGCGCCCAGCTGGCCGGTTCCGGCGCCATGATCAATGCCCTGGCCCGGCTCAAGGCGGAGACCGAGCTGCCCGATCAGATGCCCGACACCCTGCGCGCCATGGCCATCACCAAGGGCCAGACCCGCTCGCTGATGGAGCGTCTGTTCGCCAGTCACCCGCCGCTGGACGATCGTATTCGTGCGCTCAAGGAAGCCGCTTACCGCTGAGCCCTGCACGAGAAACCGGTACATGAGCCCGATACATAACTCGGTCCCAAAGACCGGTACGCAGCAGTAGAACCAGAAGAGCCCGTCGCTACGACGGGCTCTTCTGCGTTCAGGCCTGTTGCAAAATGGAACCTCACGCCAGACGCAGTCCCGCACCCTGCAGCCAGGCTGCGTGAGCCGAGGCCGCTTCGCCCAGCTCGAGGTTGAGCGTCGAGAGCTCCCGGCGCAGCGGATAGTTGGCGCGGCAGGCGTCGAAGCCAGCTGCCATGCCCAGCTGGCGGCTCTCCCGCAACAGGCTGTCATGGTCGCGACGCACGTCGTAAACCGCACGCAGGCAGAGCCGCAGCGTCTCCTCGGCATCGAGCCCACCTTCAAGGACCAGACGCGAGACGGGGGGCCTGGGCAGTAGATCGTCCAGCCCAAGCCGTGCCGGCAAGCCCAGATGCCGGCACAGCGCGGTATAGATCTGGTGCGTGCCGCGCAGCTTGCCATCCAGGCTGTGACCGGCGATGTGGGGGGTGGCAATGGCGGCCAGATCGCGCAGCGCCGGGTGGATGGCCGGCTCGTCCTCCCACACATCGAGTACCGCCGTGATGTCGCCCGGGCCGGACAGCCGCTGACGCAGCGCCGCGCCGTCCACGCAGTCGCCCCGCCCGGCATTGAGCAGCAGCGTGCCGGGGGCCAGCTCGGCGATGCGCTGCGCATCGAGCAGATGATGAGTGGCGTGTGGCCCTTCGCGAACCAGCGGCGTGTGCAGGCAGAGCACGTCGCACTCGTCGATGAGGGTATCGAGAGCCGCGAAGCCCTCACTGCCCTCACGTTCAGCCCGGGGCGGGTCGCAGGCCAGGCAGGCGATGCCCATGGCGCTCAGTCGGGCCAGCAGTCTACCGCCCACGTTGCCCACGCCGACGATGCCTACCCGGCGCTCGGCGAGTCGCCAACCCTGACGCTCGGCCAGCGTGAGCAGACTGCCCAGCACGTAGTCGACCACCGCTTCGGCATTGCAGCCCGGTGCGCTGGCGAAAGCGATGCCGTGTCGCGCCAGCGCCGCCTGGTCGACATGGTCGGTGCCGATGGTACAGGTACCGACGAAACGCAGCCAGGAGCCCCGAGCCACGGCGGTGTCGAGCGTCGCCGCGTCGAGCCGCGTGATGGAGCGAATCACCAGCACGTCGATGTCCTGCAGGGCCGCCGCATCGATCTCGCGCCCCGGCCGCCTCACCAGTTCGCCCAGTTGGCCGAAGCAGGCCTCGGCGCCCGGCACGTTGGCATCGACGAGAATACGCATGTTCACTCCCAGTAAAGCTCTTCCAGCACCACGGCAGGAATGGGCGCATCGCTCCATACACCCTGCAGATTCGACTTGCGTATGGCCTGCTGCGGCTTGAGAAACAGAAAGACGTGAACCGCCTCTTCGGCCAGATGACGCTGCGCCTCAGCCAGCAGGCGGTGACGCTCGGCCGGGTCCTGCTGCGCCTCGATGCGTGACCAGAGCTCGCGAAACGTCTCGCTGTGGTAGTTGAAGTAGTAATCATCGCGAGCGTAGATGTCGATGTCCATCGGTTCCACGTGGGCGATCACGGTCACGTCGTAGTCACGCTCGGTGAACACCTGACTCAGCCACTCCCCCCAGGAGACCCGCTGCAGCTCGACCTCGAAGCCAACCGCCTCCAGGTCCGAGGCGATGTACAGGCTGCTCTGCTCGGCATATTGCGTGGGCGGTACCGTCAGCGCTATACGGGTTCCGTCTCTGAAGCCGGCCTCGGCGAGCAGCCCTCGCGCCCGCTCGGGGTCGTAGGGATAGCGCTGGCTCAGGTCCACGTAGGCCGGATGGCGCGGCGAAAAGTGACTGCCGATCAGGGGCGGGTCGATGGAAGGATAGATCGCCAGCAGCGCTTCGCGATCGACGGCATGGGAAAGTGCACGGCGCACACGTATGTCCTGGAAGAGTGCACGGCCATGATTCATGGCCAGCAGCACTTCACCCTCGCTGAGACCGTCCTGGATCTCGTAGTCGGCTCGCTGCATGAGCGGCATATGAGCGGTCAGGCTGCTGGCATCGGGGTAGAGATCGATGGCACCCTCCGAGAGCAGATTCTCCAGTTCTACCCGGTTGGGGGTGAAGGTGAACAGCGCCTCGCGAATGGCTGGCAGCTCGCCCCAATACGCTTCGAAGACACGCAGCCGAACGCCCTCCTTGCGCTCCCAGCCGACGAATCTGTAGGGGCCGGTGCCCACCGGATGCGTACGGTTGGTGTGTACCGTATCGGGATGGACGATCACGGCGGCGGAGAGCGCCAGGCGGAATGGCAATAGCGCATCGGGCTGCTCCAGCTCGATGCGCAATTCATGCGTCCCCACTTCCTCTACGTGGCGAATCGCCCGGAACAGATGGCGCTGTGGATTGGCATTCTCGGCCTCCAGCAGGCGCCGCAGGCTATACGCCGCCACTCCAGAGTCGAATGCCTTGCCGTGATGAAAGAGGACGTCGCTACGCAAGACGAAGCGATAGACGAGGCCATCCTCGCTGACCTCCCAGCGGCTGGCCAGCGCCGGCTGCACCTCGCCATGCCGGCCGATGCGAGTGAGGCCCTGAAAGACATTCAGATGCAACGCCTCGGCCACGGTGCTGGATGCCGTCAGCGTGGGGTCGAGGTGCGGTGGTTCCAATTGCAGCTCGACCCGCAGGAGGGCCTGGGAAGCGTCTCCTGGCACCGCCAGGAACGAAAGGCTTGCGAGCAGAACCACCGCCAGCCGCCGGCTGAACGCATCACCCATAGGCCGCCTCTTCGGAATCGTCATTCGAAAGCCACTGATACATGACGCGATTGCGCCCGCTGCGCTTGGCCCGATAGAGCGCTTCGTCGGCCGCCTTGAGTGCTTCGTCGAACTCGCCGCCCGCCAACTGTTGTGCCAGGCCGAAGCTTGCCGTGACACGCAGCGCCGTTTCGCCAAGCTCGATGGCATGACTTTCGAATTCCTGGCGTATCTGCTCCAGCATGGGCGCCACTGCGTCGATGTCGAGTCCGGGCAGCAGCGCCACGAACTCCTCGCCGCCGTAGCGGGCCAGCAGAGCCGACTCGGGCAGCCCCCGCCGCAGCCGGTCGGCAACCCGACGAATCACCCGGTCGCCTGCCTCGTGGCCATGGGTGTCGTTGATCGCCTTGAAGTGGTCGATATCGATCATTGCCACGCAATAATGCTCGGCCACCAGGACGCTGCGGCGCTCATTGCACTCGCGTTCGAAGTAGTGTCGGTTGCGCAGTTGGGTCAAGGCGTCATGCGTGGCCAGGAAGTCGAGCTCCCGGTTCATCGCCATGATCCGCCGTTCGTTGTCGTTGATGCGATAGACATAGCGTTGAATGGAGCGCGCCATCTGGGCGATTTCGTCGCTACCGTCCACTCGAAGCTCATTCGGGGCGGGACGCTCACGGCTGATGACCCGCTGCAGCTTGACCACCCTGCGCACCACCGAGCGGTTGATGTGAAACGCCGTGGCCAGCAGCAACAGGATGGCAATCAGGGCAAAGCCCTTCAAGGCGCCCTCCCGCTGGCGCAGTTGCTGCTCCATCTGCTCGGCCGAATCGCGAATGGCGAGGCGAATACCGCTGACGTGATAGCCGATGGCCACGTTCAGATCCTGGGAGAGAGAACGATTGGTGCGCATCTGCCGGGCCAGCAGCCTTTCGGTCTCGCGCAGCTGGGCATCGCTGGTCTCGTCCGGCGCTTGCTGAAGCTGCCCAACGAGATCGATACGCCGCTGAACCAGAGCGTCCAGTGCGTCGAAGCTCTCCATCAGTTGATCGCGCACTCGCTCGATATCATCGAAGCTGCCTGCCTCGCCGCGTATGGCGGCAAGCTCATCCACCAGCCGTTCCATCCATTCACGCCGGTCGGCGATCTCGAACAGAGCCTGGCGCCGGCTGAAGTGATCGTCGGCCAGCAGCAGCATCGCGCCGCTGCCCAGCATGCTCTCGCTCTGCTGCATCAAACGGCTGGCCGTCATCAAGGCATGGGTATGCCGCTCGGAGAACTGCGAGACGGTCACGCGATACTCACCGAAGGAGTGTAACGCCAGCAGAATGGTGGCCAGTATGACCAGTGTCGGCACCATCGTGAGAGCGGCCAGCCTGGCTGTCAGTCCAAAAACTCTTCTCATGTCATACCAGCCACCCTCTTCCCTCGCTTGCTCGAGGACACCGAGGCTATACAATGCCGTATCTGCTACTCGACTTATCGGCAGAGCCAATGTTTTCTTTATTCCGTCACGGGGAGCGAATGTGATCGTCCGCTGGGAAAGTGACCACGATTACGTGCTGGTGCACATCCACCAGGACATGTTCGGCGACTGGATCTTCAGCCGCGCCTGGGGCCAGATCGGCACTCAGTTCGGCGGCCTCAAGCACATGCTCGCCGACGATCACGATCAGGCCAGGATGTGGCTCGCCGACGAAGCCACTATCCAATCCTCACGCGGCTTACGCAAGGTGCTGGAGGTCGAGGCAGAGAGCGCCGAAGGGCAGGCGGCAGTGCGGCAGCTCTCGCTGCTGGATGTGCTATAGCTCCTCTCTGCCGAGCTTCTTTTCGTCTATCCAGTGCTGCAACAAGCCTTGCAGTTCCTCGCTGACCTCGGCCACCCGTCGGGTCAGCGGCACCAAGCCTTGATTCCTCCCCCCCTGCCGGACCTCCAGCGCCTCCTGCACCAGTCGGTCATAGGTGGCATGCAACCTGGCGATTCGCCCCAAGGGGGTGGCCGTCGCGACCGGCTCGGCTTCCTGCTCAGACAGCCACTGCTGCAGACGACATTGGCCGCAGCCCGTCTCGGGAAGGTCGTGACGTTCACCTTTCAGGTAATCCAAAACACCAGCTGCGCAGGAGCGATGATCGACCATGGCGTAAATGGCCCGCAGCTCCGCCTGCCGGGCCGGCTGTCGCTGCCGCCATGATGGATCGGGACGCCAGGTTTCGAGCCACGTGGGGATCGATTCAGCCGGCATGGGGCGGGCAATGGCGTAGCCCTGCCCGACTTGATACCCCATCGCCAGCAGCAGACGTCCGTGCTGCAGGGTTTCCACCCCCTCGGCAATGATCTCGCGGCGAAATGCGACGGCAAGCCCCAGCACGCCTTCGAGAATCGTCAGATCCTCCGGGTCGTCGAGCATGTCGCGCACGAAGCTGCGGTCGACCTTGATTGCACTGGCAGGCAGATGGCGAAGATAGCTGAGCGAGGAGTATCCGGTACCGAAGTCATCGAGCGCGAAGTCGACGCCAAGGGCATGGCACGCCTTCATCACGTTGGCAACATGAGCGACATCGCTCAGCGCGCTGGTCTCCAGCACCTCCAGTACCAGGTCGCCCGGCGTCACGCTGGGATGACGCTCGATCTCGGCGCGCAGATGCTCGACGAAGCTGGGCTGCTGAAGATGCAGGGCGTCGATGTTGACGCTGACCGGCAGCCGGATACCCGCCGCGGCCCAGGTCTCGAACTGGTCCAGAGCGTGGGCCAGCACCCATTCGCCCAGATCGACGGCCAGCGGATGCTGCTGGATCACCGGCAGGAAGGAAGCAGGGGCCAACAGCCCGCGCTGAGGATGCTGCCAGCGGATGAGTGCCTCTACCCCGAGCACCTCGCCCGTCGCCATGTTGACCTTGGGCTGATAATGAAGCACGAACTCCTCGCTGGTCAGGGCTTCGCGAATACGCTCGAGACTCTCGAGATGTCCGCGCACCGCCCTGTCGTGCTCGGCATCGAAGACATGAAAGCGATTCTTGCCCGCCTGCTTGGCCTGGTACATGGCCTGATCGGCCTGCCGGATGAGCTGCTCGGGCTCGATATCGTCGTCGGGGGCGCAATGCACCAGCCCGATGCTGCCCGAGACGTAAAGGCGATTCCCCTCGATGTCGATCGGCTCCGCGATGTGGTCGAGCAGGCGCACCATCAGACCGTTCACGTTCGCCGTATCGCTTTGCTCGGGCAGCACGAGAATGAACTCGTCGCCGCCGAAACGAGCCACCGTGTCGGCTTCGCGCAGGGTCGACGTCAACCGCTCGGCAATGGTCACCAGGACCCGGTCGCCGAAAACGTGGCCATACTGATCGTTGATCTCCTTGAAGCCGTCCAGGTCGATGTAGGCCAGGGAGACCTGGCAGCCGCTGCGCCGCGCCGTCAACATGGCCTGACGCAGCCGGTCGGACAACAGGATACGGTTTGGCAGCCCGGTCAGGCTGTCATAGAAGGCCAGGTTCTGTAGCTGCTGCTCATGCTGCTTCTGGCGGCTGATGTCGGTGAAAATTCCCACATAGTGGGACACTTGGCCCTGCCTACCACCCACCTTGGAAATGGTCAGAAGTTCCGGAAAGACTTCACCGTTCTTGCGCCGGTTCCATATCTCCCCTTCCCAGGAGCCGCGCTCGAGCAGCGCTTTCCAGAGTTCACGGTAAAAGGCATCGCTCTGCCGCCCCGACTGTAGCAGGCGTGGATTCTTGCCCAGCACCTCGTCGCGATGATAGCCCGTGATGCGCGAGAAGGCGTCGTTGATGTCGAGGATGTCGCCCCGGGCATCGGTGATGACGATCCCCTCCCGGGCATGCCGGAACACACTGGCGGCCAGTTCGATCTCCGCCGTCTTGCGTGCCACCAACTGGCGCAACCGGACGTTCCACGTGACGATCAAGGCCAGCAACAGCGCGAGACCCGCAGCGTAGAGCCAGTAATCGCGCCAGTCGAACTCGACTCTCCCGGGCAGCGCGGCCCCCACCCACTTCTCCTGGAGGCGATCGAGCGTGCCGCTGGCGCGAGCGTGTTCGATCCCTTTGTTCAGGATCGATTGAAGCAGGTGGTTGTCGTCCGCTACGGCCATGGCGTTCAGACCAACGTACAGCGGCTCACCCACCCGTTTCATCAGTTCGTGCAGACCGCTGCTGTAGAGGTGATAGAGCACGATCTGCTCGTCGCCGACCATGGCGTCGGCACGCCCCTCGATCACGGCCATCGCAGCACTGGCGAAATCGTCGGTCTGTACCAGTTCGAACTCGAGCCCCAGCCCGGCCAGATACTCCTTGGCATAGTCGCCGCGCTGGGTGGCCACCCGCTTGCCATCGAGATCCGAGACCAGCGCGATGTCGGGGCGCCCGGCAGAGACGAAGATCGAGGCAGGCACTTCGAAGACCGTTTGCGTGAAGTCGAACTGTCGGTCCCTCACCTCGCTGTAGAAAAAGCTGGTGAGAACATGCGCCTCGCCGCTCAATACACGCTGCTGTGC
Organism: Halomonas sp. KM-1; assembly: GCF_000246875.1. Taxonomy (NCBI): domain Bacteria; kingdom Pseudomonadati; phylum Pseudomonadota; class Gammaproteobacteria; order Oceanospirillales; family Halomonadaceae; genus Halomonas; species Halomonas sp. KM-1. The sequence continues at coordinate 17,005 of NZ_BAEU01000106.1, read as the reverse complement.
TTCCTGAAAAACTGTATCGGTGAACTCGGCGTGGAACCCGGCCTCGGTGGCAATCCACTGGGCCAGCTCCACCATCATGCCGCGAGGCTGCTGGCTGGCATCGAGGAATTCGAAGGGGGGATAGCGCGTCTGGCTGACGAAGACGATGGGTTCGTTTTCGTGTAGATAGCGCCGCTCCTCCTCGGTCAGCGCGATACCGCCGTGATCGGCACCCGACACCGAGCTGACCAAGGCCAGCAGCATGCCGGCCAGAGCAGTGCGCTGCCACCGCCTGCGTTGCGGTGCATTCATCCCCACCCCCGTGCCCACGAGCCCACGAGCCCACGAGCCCATGCTGTTCTAATTGTCACCAATGCGCCGCCGTCTCACCACAGAGAAACGGAGGCCTGGTATACGCTGGGTCAACGTAGCCTGTCAGCCCAGATAGCGTCTTCCTCCGGAGCGGGCGGGCGTCCTGGCGGTATCATGCCCGCCGCGCTCTGGCTCGCCCTCTCCGCCCTGCAGCCGCCGCCAGGCGGCTTCATCGAGACGGCCGCGCTCGGCCAACCAGTTGGCCAGCCGCGGCGGCTCGAAGCCCAGGTCGAGCTCCTCGCCCGCTTCGTCCACCAGCACCGGGATGCGCACGCCGTAGCGTTGCATCAATGCCTCGTCTTCGCTGATCTCGACCTTGTTCAGCCGGTATTCACCCTCATGCAGCACGTCCAGCAAGGCTTCGAGACGCTCGCACAGATGACAGCCCAGCGTGGTGTAGAGCGTCAGGTGGGTCATGCTCCCTCCCGGTGACGAATTAAAAATACATGATGAATGTCGGGGCGGCGAGTGAAGTCCGGATCGAAAGTGCGCGCCGAGATTTCCGCCACGGTGAAGCGCTCAGCCAGGCCCGGGTCGAGCTGGAAACGGCGCTGGTTGTTGGAGAACACCAGGGTTCCGCCCGCGGCCAGCCGCGCCATGGCCAGCGAGACCAGACGCACGTGGTCGCGCTGCACGTCGAGCGTGCCCTCCATCTTCTTGGAATTGGAGAACGTCGGCGGATCGAGGAAGATCAGGTCGAACTCGGCCCTGGCGGTTTCCAACCAGCGCAGGCAGTCGTCGCGCACCACACGATGGCGCGCCGGATCGAGGCCGTTGAGGGCGAAGTTGTCCCGCGCCCACTCCAGATAGGTGTTGGAGAGATCGACGCTGACACTGTCGGTGGCACCGCCCGCCTCTTGCGTACCCAACGCAGCCTGCACCGTGGCCGCGGCGGTGTAGCAGAACAGGTTGAGGAAGCGCTTGCCCGCCGCCATCTCGCCCAGCATGCGACGTACCGGGCGATGGTCGAGGAACAGCCCGGTGTCGAGATAGTCACGCAGGTTGACCCATAGCCTGGCACGCCCTTCGTGCACCTGGAAACGCTCACCGGTGCTGGCCTGCTTGCGGTACTGGTCCTTGCCGCTCTGCTTCTCGCGACGCTTGATCACCACTTGCCCCGGGTCGACGCCCAGCACCTCGGGAATCACCTGCAGAGCGTCGAACAGGCGCTTCTGCGCCTGGGCGGCATTCACCGAGCGCGGCGCTGCGTACTCCTGAACGTGCACCCGCCCATCGTAGACATCCACCGCCAGGGCGTACTCCGGCATGTCGGCATCGTAGAGCCGGTAGCAGCTCTCACCCGACTGCTTGAGCCACTTCTTCAACCGCTTGCGGTTCTTCTCCAGGCGGTTGGCGAACATTTGCGCCCCCTCGCTGCGTCGGGGCGTCGCCGCGCCGGAAGCGCTACCCGCCCCAGCGTCCTGGGCGACGTCCGCCGCGTCGGGAACGTCCATCAACAGCAGCTTGGCCTCGAGCGGGCCGTTCTTCAGCGAATACTGCTTGTCGGCGCGCAGGCCAATTCGATGGCCGAGATCGGGATTGGCGGTGAACACCGCCAGGCGCCAGCCGGGAAATGCCTGCCGTATGCCCTCACCCAGCTCACGATAGAGCGTCACCAGCTCGGGCAGCTCGCCCAGCCGCTCGCCGTATGGCGGGTTGGTGATGACCAGGCCTCGCACCTCATCGCCCAACTCGGAAGGCCGCTGCAGTTGGCCAAGCGAGGCGCCCTGGAAGTCGATCAGTGCCGGAATGCCGGCTCGCATGGCGTTGGCCTTTGCTGCCGCTAGCGCCGGTGGGCTCTGGTCGAAGCCGCAGAGCCGGCTGCGGCAGCGCTTGCGGCCGATGCTGGCACGGGCCTCGGCCTCGCGCCTGAGCTCGGCCCAAAGCGCTTCGTCGTGCTGCGCCCAGCCGTGAAAACCGAAGCGCACCCGGTTCAGATTGGGTGCCATGTCGGCAGCCATCAGCGCCGCCTCGATCAGCAGCGTGCCGGCACCGCACAGCGGGTCGACCAGCGCCTGACCGTCGCGCAGGCGCTGCGGCCAGCCGGCACGGATGAGCAGCGCCGCCGCCAAGTTCTCCTTGAGCGGGGCATGCCCCACGTCGCGACGGTAACCGCGACGATGCAGGCTCTCGCCGGAGAGATCCACGCCCAGGGTGAGACGCCCCCGGTGCAGATGGGCATAAAGCCGCAGATCGGGACGCTGCAGGTCGACGTCGGGGCGCGGCCGCCCCTGTGCCTGCAGCGCATCGACCACGCCGTCCTTGACCGTCTGGGCACCGAAGCGGGTATGACGAATCTGCTCGCTGCGGCCATGGAAATCCACCGCCAGGGTGGCGCCAGGACGCAGATGAGCCGACCAGTCCACTCCGGCCACGGCCCGATGCAGCGCCTCGGGGTGCTCGATGCCCTCTTCGCGCAGCAGGCACAGCACGATACGATTGGCCAGCCGCGACCACAGGCAGGCGCGATAGGCCGTGGCCAGATCGGCGCGAAAATGCACGCCGGCCACCGTACTCCTGTCGACTTCCGCTCCCAGCGCGCGCAGCTCGTCGGCCAGCAGTTCTTCCAGTCCCTTGGGACAGGTGGCAAGCAGGGCCGATGTTTCCCTTTGCAATGAATCACTCATGCGACGTTCCCGCCCCCTTCGGCCGGGCATATTCCTTTCGTTACAATTTTGTCTCGGTCTTATGACGAAACATAGGTCGACAATGCCCCCCATGATGGGCTAAGAGTAGTCATGGTAGCTACTGTAAAAGACGCATGCGTTCACCCAGCGGGCCTCTGGTCCCGCATGACCTCGCTCTGCCGTCGTTAAGGGACTGAATAACGGCTAGGCGAACGGTGGAACGTCGGGGCGTGCATGTCGTGCGTCCCAAATTGGTACCTTTACAAGAGGTCATCCGATGAAAAGACAGAAACGTGATCGCTACCAACGCGCCTACCTTCATGGCTACAAGGCTGGCATTTCCGGGCGCTCCCGCGACGACTGTCCCAGTCAGGATGTCAACATACGTGAATACTGGATGAGCGGTTGGCGTGAAGGCCGAGGAGACCAATGGGCCGGCATGACCGGTGTCTCCGGCATTCACAAGAACCCCATGGTTCTATAAACCATGATGCTGTAAGTCTCTTTCTCGACCAACCCGATATCCCTTCACCGTCGTCGAACGGTGGAGAACGAGCTAAGCCCGTGCCTTGCACGGGCTTTCTTGTGCCGACAGTGCCTCTACCCCCTCGTTTTGCCGGAGTGAACACCGGCCGCTTTCAACGCCTCGGCGCACTCGGCGATCAGCTCCGGTCCGCGGTAGATGAAGCCCGAATAGAGCTGCACCAGATCGGCACCCGCCTCGGCCTTGGCCACCGCCGCGTCTCCACTGTCGATCCCGCCCACACCGATGATCGGCAACGCGGGCAGGTGACGACGCAGCTCGCGAATCACCAGATTGGAGGGCTCGAATACCGGCCGCCCGGAAAGTCCGCCCTGCTCGTCGGCATGGGGCAGCCCGGCCACCGCTTCTCGCGACACCGTGGTATTGGTGGCGATCACTGCATCGATACCGCTGCGGGCGATGCTCGCCGCCACCAGCCCCACCTCCTCGGCGCTCATGTCCGGCGCGATCTTGACCGCCAGCGGCACCTTCCGCCCTGCGCTCTGGTCCAGCCGATCACCCGCCTCGCGCAGGGTGCCCAGCAGCGTATCGAGGTGCTCGCCGAACTGCAGATTGCGCAGTCCCGGGGTATTGGGCGAGGAGATGTTGACCGTCACGTAATGCGCATGGGCGTGCACCTTCTCCAGGCAGATCAGGTAGTCGTCCACCGCGCGCTCCACCGGCGTGGTGAGGTTCTTGCCGATGTTGATACCGATCACGCCGTCGTAGCGTGCTGCCTTGACCCGCGCCACCAGGTGGTCCACCCCGGCGTTATTGAAGCCCATGCGATTGATGATCGCGCCACCCTCAGGCAGACGAAACAGGCGCGGCTTGGGGTTGCCGTCCTGGGGCTTGGGCGTGACGGTGCCCACCTCGACGAAGCCGAAGCCGAGCGCACCCAGCGCATCGAGGTGATCGGCATTCTTGTCCAGCCCCGCCGCCAGCCCCACCCGATTGGGAAAGCGCAGCCCCATCAGCTCCACCGGGTCGTCGATTCGCTTGCCGCCCAGCACGCCCAAAAGCTTCAGGCGGTGGGCCAGATCCAGGGCACGCAGCGCATGGCCGTGGGCGGTTTCTGCGTCGAGGCGAAACAGGATCGAGCGGGCAAGCGCGTACATGGGATCTCCTGGCGGTTGGCGATAGGTGGTTGGCAATGGGCGGTTGGCGATAGGCCCGGTTGAAAGGCGGGCGGATTATAGCAGCGCTACCAAGCCAAGACGACGAACCCCGCCATGGGCGGGGTTCGCAGTACCGCAGAGTTGCCGTCTCGGTCAGGCTTCGCCGTTGCTCTCGGCCAGATCGACCAGTTCGCGTACGGCCACGGCAAACAGCGGGAAGCTCGACTGGCTGCCGCCGCCACGTACCTCGGCGATCAAGCGGCACCAGCGCTCATGCAGCGAGGCATGCGTGGCCAGCCAGTTGTCGACGCGCTCGTCGGGCTCACGCCCGTCATCGGTCTTGAGCACGCTCACCGTCAGTGCCAGCTGCTGGCGGTCGATGTCGTCGCGGAAGGTCTCGCGAGCCTGGGCCTGCCAGCTGTCGCGCACGTTGAGATTGCTTACCTGCTGAATCATCCAGGGCAGCTCGAGACGATTGCCGATCTCGAAGAAGACCTCGGCCACGCGCTGCGGCTTCTCGTCGGCCTGACGGGCCGCTTGAATGATGCCGAGTGCACCGTACAGGCTTCCCGAGGCCGCCACCGTGGCCGCCAGCTCTTCGGGCACGCCGGCCTCGAGCAGCTCACCGCGCTTGTGCTCCCAGCGTTCGCGCTCCTCGCCGCGCAGCAGCTCGCCGATGCTCTCCTGCAGCTGAGCCACACGCGGGGCGAAGTACTCGATGGCATCGCGGGTGGAGAGACCCAGACGCTGACGCAGGAACCAGCGGGTGGTACGCCGGATCAGGCGGATGAGATCCGTCATCATGGTGTACTGCACCTGGCTCGGCACCTGGTTGTCCAGCGCCTCGATACGCTCCCACAGGTTGGAGAGCTGGAAGCTGTCGCGGGCAATGATGTAGGCACGGGCAATATCGGCCGGGCTGGCGCCGGTGGAATCGATCAGCAGCCGCACGAAGACGATGCCCATGTGATCGACCAGATCGTTGGCCACCTGGGTGGAGACGATCTCGCGCTTGAGGCGATGATCGTACATCTCATCGGGGAAGCGCTCGACCAGCACCCGCGGGAAGATACGCTCCACATACTGCTGGATGTAGGGGTCGTCGGGCACGTCGGAGGCCAACACCTCGCCCTTGAGCACGCTCTTGGAGTAGGAGATCAGTACCGACAGCTCCGGATGGGTCATGCCCTGGTCTTCGTTGGCGCGCTCCAGCAGCTCCTCGTCGGTGGGCAGGAATTCCAGCTCCCGGTCGATCTGCCCGGCGGCCTCCAGCTCGCTGATGAAGCGACGGTACGGGTCGATGCCCTGACGCGAGAAGATGGCCGAGATATCCAGCGCCTGGGTCTGGCGGTAGTTATCGAGGATGACCAGATCGGCCACCTCCTCGGTCATGTCGGCGAGCAGTTGGTTACGCTGCTTGTCGGTCATGTCGCCGCGCTTGACCACCTCGTCGATGAGGATCTTGATGTTTACCTCATGGTCGGAGCAGTTGACCCCGCCGGCATTGTCGATGAAGTCGGTATTGACCAGCACGCCCTTGGCGGCGGCCTCCATGCGGCCACGCTGGGTCAGGCCCAGGTTGCCGCCCTCGCCCACCACCCGGCAGTTGAGTTCGCCGCCGTTGATGCGCAGCGCATCGTTGGCCTTGTCGCCGACCATGGCGTCGGTCTCGGCGCTGCCCTTGACGTAGGTGCCGATCCCGCCGTTCCACAGCAGGTCGACCTGCGACTTGAGCATGGCGCGGATGAAGTCATTGGGCGAGAGACGGTCCTCGGCAATGCCGAAGGCCTCCTTCATCTGCGGCGTCATGGCGATCGACTTGGCGCTGCGCTTGAACACGCCGCCGCCCTCCGAGATCAGCGAGGCGTCGAAATCCTCCCAGCTGGAGCGCGGCAGCTCGAACAGGCGCTTGCGCTCGGCGAAGGTGGCCGCCGCATCGGGATTCGGGTCGACGAAGATGTGCAGATGGTTGAAGGCGCCTACCAGGCGGATCTTGTCGGAGAGCAGCATGCCGTTGCCGAACACGTCGCCGCCCATGTCGCCGATGCCGACCACGCTGAACTCCTCTTCCTGGGTGTTCAGCCCCAGGCTGCGGAAGTGGCGCTTCACCGACTCCCAGGCACCGCGAGCGGTGATGCCCATCTTCTTGTGGTCGTAACCGTTGGCCCCGCCCGAGGCGAAGGCGTCGCCCAGCCAGTGGCCGTACTCGACGGAAATCTCGTTGGCGATGTCGGAGAAGGTCGCCGTGCCCTTGTCGGCCGCCACCACCAGGTAGGCGTCGTCATCGTCGTGACGCACTACGTCTTTGGGCGGTACCACCTCGCCGCCGACCAGATTGTCGGTCACGTCGAGCAGGGCCCGGATGAAGGTCTTGTAGCAGGCGATGCCCTCCTGCTGGAGGGCGTCACGATCGCCACCCTCGGGCAGGCGCTTGCAAACGAAGCCGCCCTTGGCCCCCACCGGCACGATGACGGCGTTCTTCACCTGCTGCGCCTTGACCAGCCCCAGCACCTCGGTGCGGAAGTCCTCGTGACGATCCGACCAGCGCAACCCGCCGCGGGCAACCTTGCCGCCGCGCAGGTGGACGCCCTCGACCCGCGGTGAACAGACGAAGATCTCGAAGACCGGGCGCGGCTTGGGCATGCCGGTGATGTGCTTGGGATCCAGCTTGTAGGCGATGTAGTCCTTGAAGCCACCGTCGGCGGTGCGCTGATAGTAGTTGGTGCGCAGGGTGGCCTGGATCATCTCCATGAAGCGGCGCAGCAACTGGTCGTCATTGAGACTGGCCACGCCGTCGAGGTGGCGGTTGAGTCGCTCGATGCAGGCCTCTACCTCATCCTCGCCGGGACGCTCCGCGGGGTCGAAGCGCAGCTTGAACAGCGCGACCAGCTCACGAGTGATCTCGGGATAGTTGGTCAGCGCGGAGGCGATGTAGTCCTGCGACATGCCGAAGCGGATCTGCTTCAGATAACGGGCATACGCCCGCAGCATGGCCACTTCCCGCCAGTCCAGGTTGGCGGCGATCACCAGGCGGTTGAAAGCGTCGTTCTCGGCCTCGCCGACCCAGATGCGCTTGAATGCCTCGATGAAGGGCTCACGCATCTTCTGCAGGCTGACCTCGGTGCTGGTGTGATGTTCGAGGTCGAAGTCGTGCAGCCAGTAGCGCACTTCGGGAGTGACGATCTCGTAGGGCCGCTCGCCGATCACGCGCAGCCCCAGGTTCTCCATCACCGGCAGCACGTCGGAGAGCGGAATGGTGCGATCGCGCTGAAACAGCTTGAGATTGACGCCGCTGCCCTCCTCCTCCACCAGACGATAGAGGGTCAGCGCCAGCGGCTCGCCGGCATCGAGATCGGCCAGGTGCTGCAGGTCGAACACCGCCGTGCGCGAACCGAAGTCGTCGCGATAGCTGGCCGGGAAAGCGTCGCGGAAGCGATCCATCAGCCGGTTGGCCTGCTCCTCACCGAAGCCTTCGACCAGCGCCTCGTGCAGCTCGTCGCGCCAGCTGCGCGCCAGCTGTGCCACCTTGGCCTCGAGCCGCTTGAGGTTGACCTCACGGGGGGCATCGCCACGGAAGCGCAGGATGAACTGGATACGCGCCAGGATCGATTCCGAGAGATAGGTGTTGAAGTCACCGAAGGTGGCGTCGAGTTCTTCGCACAGCAGGTTCTGGATACGCACCCGCAGATCGGTGGAGAACACGTCACGCGGCACGAACACCAGGCAGGAGTGGAAGCGCCCGGAGTGGTCGGTGCGGATGAACAGGCGCACGCGACGTCGTTCGCGAATGTCGAGAATGCCCAGCGCAGTGTGAGCCAGTTCCTGGGTATCGATCTGGAACAGGTCGTCACGGGGGTAGACCTCGAGGATCTGCAGCAGCTGCTTGCCGTTGTGCCCCTTGGGGTTGAATCCGGCGATCTCCATCACCGCCTTGAGCTTGCGCCGCAGCAGCGGAATGTTGCGCGGCGACTCGTTGTAGACGCTGGCGGTGAACAGGCCAAGGAAGCGATGCTCGCCGATCACACGGCCCTGCTCATCATAGCGATCGATGGAGACGTAATCGGGATAGGTGGGGCGATGCACCCGGGCGTGGTGCGAACTCTTGGCAAAGGAGAGCAGTTGCGGCACGAGCACGAAACGGTTGCCCTCGATCCCCAGCTCGGTGCGGATACGCTCCTGATAGCGCGGCAGGTCCAGACGGAACACGCCGAGTTCGCTGCCCTGCTCCTTGACCAGGCGGTCACCGTCGGCGTCCGACTCGATGGTAAAGGCGTCGTAGCCCAGAAAGGTGAAGTTGTCGCGCACCAGCCACTCGAGAAAAGCAATTGCCTCTTCGTGGTCGCCCGGCTCGATCTGCTCGGGACGGCCGGCCTTGAGCTCGGCGACTGCCTTCAGGGCGCGCTCGTGCATGGTGTCGTAGTCGCCCACGGCAATCCGCACGTCGCGCAGCACCTCGCGCAGCGACTCCTCGATGTCGGCCAGCACCTCGGGGTTGGAGTGGCGGTCGATCTCGATGGCGATCAGCGATTCGCGCTGCTCGGGGGCATCGGCATCCCGCGGTGAACCGACCCGCACCAGGTTGTGGCTCGAGTTGCGCTCCACCGCCAGCACGGCGTTGTGGATCGCATGCACGGTGAGCGCCCGCCGGTTGAGCTCGATGCGCACCGAGTCGACCAGAAACGGCATATCCTCGTGCAGCACGGCAACGAAGGTGTGGGAGGACTGCCAGCCGTGCTCCTCGAAATCGGGGTTGAAGACGCGCACCTTGGGCGAGGCGTGATCGAAGTGCTGAATGTAGTGCCAAACCGACAGCGTGGCGCCGTAGAGGTCGTCCAGGCGGCGGTCGGCCAGATCCTCGAGCGGCACGGTGGCGTAAAAATGACGGGCGAACGCTTCCACCTCTTCGGCCCGCGCCTTCTCGAGTCGGCTATCCAGGCGCTCGCGCAGCTGCTTGAGAATCTCCTGCCGGCCCACTTCGATCGTCTCGTATTGCATCCCTCACCTCGGCTGCCTGGGGCCGCATGTCGGCCCTGGGAAAGAATCGGCGTGGCACACGGCCACGTGTCGGGAAGCTTACTTCAGCCCTGCGCCACACCCTATCGACTTGCCAGCCTTCTCATGGTGCATGTCGCTTGTGCATCGAGACCGAACGTTTTGCTACTTGACAACCCGAGACTCTTCAGGACCAAGGGCTCAAGCGACGTTTCTTTCCAGCAGCACACCGCATTCACAGTGATGGGTCCAGGGGAACTGATCGAACAGTGCGAAACGGGCAATCCGATGCGTGCGGCTCAGCGACTCCAGGTTCTGCTCCAACGTATCCGGGTTGCATGAAATATAGACGACTCGCGAATATTCGCTCAGTTGCCGGCAGCTTGCCTCGTCGAGGCCGGCACGCGGAGGATCCACCAGCACGGTGGAAAAGTCATACGCTTCCAGCGCCATTTCGGTCACACGTCGGCCGCCCTTCTCGCCCTTCAGCGCAGCAGCGAACTCTTCCGCCGACATGCGCCCCACCGCAGCGTTGTCGATACCGTTGGCCGCCAGGTTCTGCTGCGCGCTGGCAACGGAGGTGCGCGAGATCTCGGTGGCCAGCACACGGCGGAAGTTCTCGGCCAGGGCCACGGTGAAGTTACCGTTGCCGCAGTAGAGCTCGACCAGATCGCTATCCTGGCTCCCTCGGGTCACGTCCCGGGCCCAGGTCAGCATGGCCCGGCTGACCTCGGCGTTAGGCTGGGTGAAGCTGTTCTCCACCTGCTGATAGTGGAAGGTGCGCCCTTCCACCTCCAGTCGCTCCCAGACATGGTCGCGCTCGAGCACCAGGCGCTGCTTGCGCGAGCGACCGATGATAAGGATGTCGAGCGCCTGCTGCAGTTGTCGTGCCTCACTCTCCCAAGCCTCGTCCAGCGGGCGATGGTAGATGAGGGTCACCAGCGCCTCGCCGGAAAGCGTGGTCAGGAACTCGACCTGGAACAGTCGCCTGCGCAGCACGTCGCTAGCCAGCAGCGCCTCGCGCAGGCGAGGCATCAGCTCGTTGATGCGTCCGCTGGCGACGGGATAGTCGTCCAGGCGAATCACCCGCTTGTGCTTGGGATCGTCCGGGTCGACCTCGAACATGGCAAAGAAGAGATCGTCACCCTCGTGCCACAGACGGAATTCGCAGCGCTGCCGATAGTGGCTCGGCGGCGAGGCAAAGACCTCCAGCGGGGGCGGCGAAAAGCGCTCGAACTGCCGGCTGATGCGCTCACGCTTGGTCGCCAGCTGCTGGTCGTAGCGTTCGGGGTCGACAACGGGAATGGACACGGCATCTCCTGACGTGTGCAGGGTGGAAAGAAAATATTGGGTCAGCCGACGATGAGCAGGCGCGGCTCGTCGAAACCGAAAGTGGCCACGGCACGGGCCAGACGGGCATCCGGCGCCGTCGCCAGGCTCTCGTCGCGTCCGCTCGCGATCTCGAGCTCCTGCACCACCTGGGCGGTACGCCGGGCGATGGCCTCGCCGGAGTCGACCAGTTGGACCGGCCTGGGGGCGGCGGCCACGATGCGCTCGGCGAGCAGCGGAAAGTGAGTGCAGCCGAGCACGACGGTATCGAGATCGGGCGCTTCCCACAGGGGGGCGGTCACGGCATCGATGACCGCCTGGTCCGGCTCATCGCCGGCCAGGAATCGCTCCACCTCACGTACCATGGGGTCGGCGGCGACCCGAGTGACACGACAGTCGGCGGCAAAGGTCTCGATCAACCGGTCGGTATAGGGACGCGCCACGGTAGCGCTGGTGGCCAGCAAGCCGATGTGCCGGCTGCGACTCTGGGCAGCGGCGGGTTTGATCGCCGGCACGGTCCCCACCACCGGAACCGACAGATGTTCGCGCAGCGCATCCAGCGCCAGGGTGCTGGCCGTGTTGCAGGCAACGACCAGGACGGAGCATTCGCTCGCAGCCACGGCGGCCTTGCACACGGCCAGGATGCGCTCCACCAGCCACGCATCGGGGCGGATGCCGTAGGGCAACATGGCGTTGTCGCAGGCATAGACCAAGGCGGCACCAGGCAGGTGGTGCCGCAATGACGGTACGACCGACAGGCCGCCGACGCCGGAATCGAAGATCAGTATCGGGCCAGACATGGCGAAACGAGGCGCATTGAAATCGCTCGGCTGCTGCAAAGGGCTCTATTCTAGCAGCATGCCGAACGAGCTGAAGCCCCCGTTTCGCCGCCTGACGTCAGGCTGCCGGTTCCGCGGTCTCGCGCAGCTCGGCGTATAGCTCCGGATAGGCTTCCTGCAGCCGCCCCAACTTGGCCGCCGCGCCTTCCGGCAGCGCCTGGGCCAGTAGCTCCAGGTCGCGATCGTTGAAGTATTCGCGAATCAGCGGGAACAGCAGTTCGCGCTCATCGCGCAGATAGGCACGGTGCGCGTCGAGGTAGGCCTTGAGATCGTCGGCAAATCGGTCCATGGGGATGACCGCATCCATCAGGATCATGTCGATGTCGCCGGATAGCTGATTCAGGCGCTTGCGCAAGGCCTGATAGTCGCTGGACAACCGCTCGGTCAATTCCTGGGTTTCGGGCGCCAGGGCCTGAAGCCTCTCCGAGCAGACGCGTTCGAGGGGAACGGTGAACTCTTCCATGTAGTCGAGAATGTAATCGACGACTTCGCGGACCAGCTTGAAGTTGGGCCGTTCTCCGTCAGCGAGGGACTTCTGTTTGAGCTGAAGGACGTGCAACATGCGCGCCATATTGGCATGATCCTGACGCAGTTGGGTCAGCATGGGCATGTCGAGGCCTCCTCTAACGATGAGCGTATAGTGTTGGAGTCGCGGGACAGGAGCAGGTTCAGTCTCGTCGCCGTCGAGATACGGTCTTGTCGCCAACGAGACACGGGGCAAAAGCGGGATGCTGTATCACCCTAGACCCTTTATGCCGATCCCGCACATCGCCCAAGGTCGAATTTGCAAGCACCAAGGAGTATGCCATGGACCTTTTCGGTAAGGCGTCTGACGATTCCGCCCCCCTGGCCTATCGCATGCGCCCGCGCCGCCTCGACGATTACGTGGGCCAGCAGGCCTTGGTGGGTCCAGGCAAGCCGCTGCGACGCATGGCCGAGGCGGGCATCGTGCGCTCGATGATCTTGTGGGGGCCGCCCGGCACCGGCAAGACCACCCTGGCCGAGATCCTTGCCGAACACTCCGGCGCCCACCTGGAGCGACTCTCCGCGGTGATGGCGGGCGTGAAGGAGATTCGCGCCGCCGTTGATCGCGCGCGCGCCATGCAGGGCCAGGGCCGCCCCACGCTGCTCTTCCTTGACGAGATCCATCGGCTCAACAAGAGCCAGCAGGACGCCCTGCTGCCCCATGTGGAGGCGGGTCTGCTCACGTTGATCGGCGCCACCACCGAGAACCCCTCGTTCGAGGTCAACTCTGCCCTGCTCTCCCGGGCCCGCGTGCATGTGCTCACTGCGCTCGACGAAGAAGAGCTCATGGAAGTGATGCGACGCGCCCTGAACGACGACGAGCGCGGCCTGGGCCAGCGCCGCATCGCCGTGGATGACGAAGTGCTCGGCATGCTGGCCCGCGCCGCGGCCGGCGACGCCCGTCGCGCCCTGGGCATGCTGGAGACCGCCTGCGACTTCACTGTCGTCGAGGGCGATGGCGAGCGCCTGCCCCGCGAGGCCCTGAATGCCGCGCTTGGCCACCAGGCCAGCGCCTTCGACAAGCAGGGCGACCACTACTACGACCTGCTCTCGGCGATCCACAAGTCAGTGCGCTCATCGCGCCAGGACGCCGCCCTGCTCTACATCGCCCGCTTCATCCAGGGCGGCGGCGACCCGCTCGACGTGGTTCGCCGCCTGGCGGCGATTGCCTCGGAGGACGTTGGCAATGCCGACCCTCGCGCGCTGCCGTTGGTCATGGCAGCCTGGGACGCCTACCTGCGCCTGGGCGACTACGAGGGCCAGCGCGCCATCGCCCATGCCGCCATTCACCTCTCCATCGCGCCCAAGAGCAACGCCATCGACCAGGCCTGGAAGCGTGCCAAGGCCTTCACGGCGGCTCAGCCGCGGCTGGAGGTGCCCACCTACCTGCGCAACGCCCCGACCAAGCTGATGGAGTCGCTGGGCCATGGCCACGGCTACCGCTACGCCCACAACGAGCCGGAAGGCTACCCGGCGGGCAGCCAGCACGACTGCTGGCCCGAGGAAGTACCGCGAGAGGCCTTCTATCAGCCCAGCGAACACGGCCAGGAGAAGCGCTACGCCCAGCTGATGGCCTGGCGCGCCGAGCTGGATGCCCGGGCCGACGGAAACGCAGGCGAGTAGCAAGGCGAGCCGGAAAGACGCCAGCTAAGGAAACGCTGAATAAATCGGCGAGCGAGATGAAGCGCTAGGCGCACGGAGCACAGGAACCGGAGCATATGGGGTATATGTGAGGATTCCGCGCACCGCGCAACGCAGCGATTCGCTCGCGCAGCCATTTGTGCAGTGTTTCCCTAACGAAAGCGCCGCCTCAAGGGCGGCGCTTTGCGTTCTGCTTGAACTATCCGTGGATAATGAGGATCAGTGAGTGTCGCGGATCACGTCGGCCCCTTCGGGGATCTGGAACGCGAAGCGACGCTCGTCGATGGCATGGTTGGTGCGCACGTCGCTGAACTCAATGACGGTCTCCTGGCCGGTGCTGTCGATCATCTGCAGGGCCGCCAGCTGCTCGCCGCGGAAGGTCATCTGCAGCTCTTCGAACAGGGTGTCCGGCGATCTCGGCACCAGCCGGAAGCTCTCGCCACCGCCCTCCTGATGGCGTGTGACCTCGTAGCTATCGGTCAGCTCGCGGGCGCTACCCGACAGCAGCAGCGCCGGGGTGTGGGTGACCCGCTGGTCGAGCGCCTGTACGGTGACCTGCTCCAGATCGGGATCGTAGAGATAGACCTCGCTGCCGTCGGAGATCACCTCCTGCTGATAGGGCGCATCGACCTCCCAGCGGAACTTGCCGGGACGCGACAGCCACATCTGGCCGTTGGCCTGCTGCAGGCGCTCGCCGCTGCCGTCGAGGATCAACTGCTCGAAGCGCGCCTCGAGGGTTTCCAGTGGCTCCAACAGACTGGTCAGCCGGTCGGCACCTTCGCTGGCCAAGGCGGCTGCCGGCATGACGAGGGTAAGGGCCAGTGCAGTTAGGGTCTTCTTCACACTCATCGTCTCTCTCCCTGGGCGGGTCCTGAATGGATCCTGTCACTCGGACCCGCTACGTGCCGGCGGGTTGCATTGCCCGCCGGCACTTTCATGATTGATGCATGGTTGTCGCCTGTCGCCGACGGCGATCAATTGCCCACTGGCGGCGGCGCCAGCACTTCACGACCGCCGTTGGTGCCCATCGAGGAGACCACGCCGGCCGCCTCCATGGCTTCCACCAGGCGCGCCGCGCGGTTGTAGCCGATCTTGAAGCGCCGCTGCACCGCCGAGATGGAGGCGCGGCGACTCTCGGTGACGAACTGTACCGCTTCGTCGTAGAGGGCATCCTGCTCGGCATCGCCGCCACCCTCGCCCATATCGGCCTCGAGCCCGGTCAGGGCGTCGGCCGAGACGCCGCCGGAGAGGATCTCGTCGACGTATTCCGGCTCGCCGCGACGTTTCCAGTCCTCCACCACCCGATGCACCTCGTCGTCATCGACGAAGGCCCCGTGCACCCGGGTCGGCAGCCCCGAACCCGCCGGCAGGTAGAGCATGTCGCCATGGCCCAGCAGATTCTCGGCGCCCCCCTGATCGAGAATGGTGCGCGAATCGACCTTGGACGACACCTGGAAGGCCATGCGGGTGGGGATGTTGGCCTTGATCAGACCGGTCACCACGTCAACCGAGGGGCGCTGGGTGGCCAGTATCAGGTGGATACCGGCGGCCCGCGCCTTCTGCGCCAGACGCGCGATCAGCTCTTCGACCTTCTTGCCGACGATCATGAACATGTCGGCGAATTCGTCGATCACCACCACGATGTAGGGCAGTTTCTCCAGTACCGGTGGGGCTTCGTGCATCTCCCACGGCTGCGGCTCCCACAGCGGGTCGGCCACCTGGGCGCCGGCACGCCCGGCCTCGTCGAGCTTGCCGTTGAAGCCGGCGATGTTGCGCACGCCCATGGCCGCCATCAGCTTGTAGCGCCGCTCCATCTCGGCCACGCACCAGCGCAGCGCGTTGGCGGCCTCCTTCATGTCGGTGACCACTGGGGCCAGCAGATGCGGGATGCCGTCGTAGACGGAAAGCTCCAGCATCTTGGGGTCGACCATGATCAGGCGCAGCTCGTCCGGTGTGGCCTTGAGCAGCATCGAGATGAGCATGGCGTTGACGCCCACCGACTTGCCCGAGCCGGTGGTACCGGCCACCAGCAGGTGAGGCATCTTGCCCAGGTTGGCCACCACCGGGCCACCACCGATGTCCTGGCCCAGCGCCAGGGTCAGTGCCGAAGCCTCCTGCTGGTAGCGGTCGGAGTCGATCACTTCGCGCAGACGGATCATCGCCCGGTGCGGATTGGGAATCTCGATGCCCACCGTGGGTCGCCCGGGGATGACCTCCACCACGCGCACGCTCTTGACCATCAGCGAGCGCGCCAGATCCTTGGCCAGGTTGCTGATCTTCGACACCTTCACCCCGGCGGCGGGCTTGATCTCGAAGCGGGTGATCACCGGCCCCGGCCAGGTGTGCACCACCTCGGCCTTGACGCCGTATTCGCGCAGGCGGGTCTCGAGCAGTTCGGCCATGTCGGCCAGTTGCTGCTCGGTGTAGTTCTGCTGATGCGGCTCCGGCGGCGTGAGCAGGCGCAGGCTGGGCAGCTCGCCGTCCGGCTCCGGCATGTCGTCGAGGGTGGGCCGCTGGCTCTGCAGATGCTCCACCGTCCAGAGCGTGGGGCCATCGGGCTCCGCTGCCGCGGCACGTGCCTGTTCGGCGGTGGCGACTCTGCCGCCACTTTCGCTCTCGTCTTCTTCCTCGTCATCGATGAACGTCAATGAGGGCTCATCGGTGGCAGCCGACCGGCCGGCCGACTCACGCCAGGCCCGCAGACCCTCGGCCTGATCGGTATAGGCAGTGGGGCGTTGCGCAGCGCTGGCCGTCTGAGGCGGCATGGCCTCGTCCGCATTCGCCTCGTCGAGATCGCCATCGTCTTCGAAGTCGTCGCCACCGACGTCGTTCCAGTTCAGCCGCGGCTCGTAAGCATCGGTCGACTCTTCGGGCTGCAGATCGCCGAGCCCTGGCTCGCGCCGTGCTTCCCCACGCGGTGCAGCAGGCTCGGGGGCTGCGGGCTCCGCCGTGGACGACACCGTCTCGGGATCGGGTGGCTGGAAGCCGGGAGAGGTAGCCTTGGCTGCCGGCGTCTGAACGTCATCGGTGGCGCGTAGCGGCATGGCGGCGGTAGGCAGC
>NZ_BAEU01000107.1:0-4475 GCF_000246875.1 Halomonas sp. KM-1 | reverse complement strand
GCCGTTACCACCGCCGTCGCCGTTGCCACCGCCTCCGTTGCCGTTACCACCGCCACCGTTGCCACCGCCTCCATTGCCGTCGCCACCGCCGCTATTGCCACCCCCGCCACCGCCGCCACTGCTGGGCGGCGAGGAGCCGCCGGTGCGCACCAGGCCACCGTCACCTCCCCCTCTGGAGCCATCCAGGCCCATCGCTCCCAGGCCGGCGCCGGTTGGCGGCAGCCATTCCAGCAATTCGTCGAGTTCTTCGTCGCTCAGCACGGCGCCGTCGTTGAACAGCGCATTCCAACGTGCCGTCATTTCCTCATCGCTGAGCGGTTCGGTCCAGGGCTGCGACTGGGCCATGGCGCTCGTTGTCAGCATGACGCCAAACGTCACTCCTGCCGTCGTCATCCATCTCCGTTTCATGATCCCCTCCCATCGGCTTGCTCAGCTCTCGTGGCATTTGCAATGCCCCCTGAAAGCAACACAATGTTACAAGCTGCAACACTCAGCATTATGGGGAATGGGAGAAATGGCCATCAGCAGCCAGGCTGAAATTGGATACCAAAGACCTTCAGACCTTGAGGGGATCAGCCGTCAATCGGCAGTATGGCAATGATGTGGTCTTCCAGTTCGTCGTCTGGCACGTCACGCTGGGAGATGGCAAAGCTGCGCACGCTGATGCCTTTGCGATGCACGCGCTCGGGGTCGCCGGAGATCAGTGGATGCCAGCCCGCCAGCCGGCGGCCTTCCGCGATACGGCGGTAGGCGCAGGACTTCGGCAACCAGCGGAATTCTTCGATACGCTGGGGCGTGAGCCGGGCACAGTCGGGTACCCGGGCCTGGCGGTTGGGGTAGTCGCTACAGCGGCAGCTGTGGATGTCGAGCAGTTCGCAGGCCACGCCAAGCACGGCGAGGTCGCCGCTGTCCTCGTCCTGGAACTTGACCAGGCAGCACTGGCCGCAGCCGTCGCACAGTGCTTCCCACTCCTCGGCGGTGAGCTCCTCGAGGTCGAAGCGCTCCCAGAACAGTTCACGCATGTCAGTAACGCGACTCTGTGGGGGTGCGATACAGGTCCAGCAGATACTCCTCCTTGGCTGGCGGCATCTGCAGGTAGAACCCCTTTTCGCGGATCGCTGCCATCACGTCCTCCACCTTGGCGCGGGCCAGCGGTTTTTCCGGCGACAGGATCATGGTCATGATGGATACCGGCTTGCCGAAGCGCTCGAGCAGTACCGCGGGCACCTCGGCCAGCCCCTGCCGCTTGTCGACATAGAGGTACATCTCCTCCTTGCGCGGACTCTTGAAGATCTCGCACAGCAGCTTGTTGCCTTGCAGACGGTCGTCGTTCATTCGGCCTTCACCTCATTCAAAGCTTGTTCCAGGGGTGTCGCGAGGCAGTCGCCGCGCCAGCCCTCAGGCAAAGGTAGCGGTTCCGCCGCCAGATCGGCGGCAATCAGCGCTTCCAGCTCGCGCCGGCGCATCAGCACCTCCGGCGCCAGCCCCAACCGTTCGGCATGCTCGTTCACCACCCGCTTGAGCGCCTTCATGCGCCGCTTGTAGTCCGCCCCCAGCGGCGAAGGCTGCGCCGCCGGCAGAGTGTCCGCCTCGCACTGTTTCGCCTGCTTCACCATGGCCAGCAGGGTGTCGCCGTCGCGCTTGATCAGGCTCGGCTTGATCTCTTCGACTTCGGCGAGCTGATAACGATTCTCCGGCATGCGTTCGGCGATGGCGTACAACACCCGGTCGTTGACCAGCCAGCCCCGCGGCAGGTTGCGTCGCCGGGCCTCGCCCTCGCGCCAGGTGGTCATCAGCCGGTAGGCTTCGACCTGACGAGGCGTGAGCCGCCACAGCTGGCGATGACGACGATACCACTGCCCATCCGCCTCATCGCTGCGCAGGGCCTGGGCCATCAGCTCACGGCAGTCGGCTTCCAGCCAGTCACGACGCACCAGCCGTTCCAGCGCTTCGTGCTGACGCTCCCAGACCTTGAGCAGGTAGACCACGTCGAGTGCCGCATAAAGCCGCTGGGATTCACTCAGCGGACGCTGCAGCCAGTCGGAGCGGGTCTCGTCCTTGGGCAACGTCTCCCCGGTCCAGTGATGCACCATGCGCTGATAGCCCATGGCGGGGTCCTCCCCAAGCAGCGCCTGGGCAACCTGGGTATCCACCAGCGGAGCCACCGACACCCCAGCCCAATGCGCCAATACTTCCAGGTCCTCGCTGCTGGCGTGCAGCAGCTTCAGCGGCCCCTCGCCCAACAGGCGGCGAAAGGCATCGGTACAGTGCACCACGACAGGGTCAACGAGCCAGGCCGGTCCACCGCTGGAAAACTGGATCAGAGCGGGAACCGGGTGAAAGGTCTTCTCGCGAAAGAATTCGGTATCCAGCGCGATCACCTCGGCGCCAGCCACCTCGGCACAGGCGGCATCCAGCGCCTCGGGGGTGTCGATCCAGCGGATCTCGGGGGTCAGGGTCATGCGGTCATCCGGCAACAGGAAAAGACAGCGGCTTCAATCGCCGCGAAACGGCAGGCGGCCATTGAAGGCACGACTGAGGGTACCGCCATCGACGTACTCGAGCTCCCCCCCCATGGGCACGCCATAGGCCAGGCGCGACAGGGTCACCCCATGGGGCGACAGTTGGGCAGCGATGTAGTGAGCCGTGGCCTCACCCTCCACGGTGGGGTTGGTGGCCAGGATCACCTCGCTGATACCGCCCTCGGCGATACGCGCTTCGAGCTGGTCGAGGCCCAGGTCCTCGGGGCCGATGCCATCCAACGGCGAAAGGTGACCGTGGAGCACGAAGTAGCGGCCACGGTAACCGCCCGCTTCCTCGATGGCGAGCTGGTCGGCCGGCGACTCTACCACGCACAGCAGCGCGTCGTCGCGCCGGCTGCTGGTACACAGCCCGCAGATCTCCTCTTCGGTGAGGGTGCGGCAGCGCCGACAGTAGCCGACCTGTTCGATGGCCTGCTCGAGCACGCCGGCCAGGCGGCGACCGCCGTCGCGGTCTCGCTCGAGCAGATGCATCGCCATGCGCTGCGCGGTCTTGGGCCCCACGCCCGGCAGCACACGCAGCGACTCCATCAGTCTCTCGACGAGGGGGGAAAAGCTCATTCGATACCTCTAGAGGATGGTTGACGCCGCATGGCCGAGCGAAGCCGGTTTCAATAGAGTCAGAAAGGCATCTTGAAGCCGGGCGGCAGGTTCAGCCCCGCCGTGGCCTCTTCCATCTTCGCCCGCGAGCTGGCCTCGACCTTGCGTACCGCGTCGTTGACTGCCGCGGCCAGCAGATCCTCGAGCAGCTCCTTGTCCTCTTCCATGACGCTGGGGTCGATATCGACCTTGCTCACGTCGTGGCGACCGTTCATGGTCACCTTGACCATGCCGGCGCCGGCTTCACCGGTCACCTCGGCCTTGGCGATCTCTTCCTGGACACGCTGCATCTTCTGCTGCATCTCCTGGGCCTGCTTCATCAGGTTGCCCATTCCACCTTTCATCATGGTCGTTCCTCTCGCTTGGCAAAGTGAACTTGTCTTCAGGCCCTGGGTGCCGCTTCGGCCGGCTTGACGCTGGACTCGATCAGGCGTGCCCCGAAGGTTTCCTGCAGCTGCCTGACGTGTGGGTCACGATGCAGGGCAGCCACCGCCTCGGCGTGACGCTCGGCGGCAATCCGGTCGGCACGCAGGCGGGGCGTCTCGATGTCGGTCGGCAAGGACCCCGGCACGATCGCGAGTTGGCGTACGATGCCGATGCCGGCCAGCGCCTCCTGCACACGACGCACGTGGATCTCTGCGTTCATGGCCTCCTGGGACGGGTCGAGGCGCAGCGTCAACCGCCTACCGTCATCGGCTTCGACCACACAGTGGGCCGCAAGGTTGCGCGTCAATCCACCGAGGCCCAGAGCATCGAAACCATCCAGCCAGCGATCATGACTTAGCAGTTCGCCATCTGCCGCTTGCTCTACCGCAGGGCGCGGCTCGTGGGCATTGGCGGGCGCGACCTCGACGACCGGCTCGGGTTCGTCGAGCAGCGCCAGGTCGCTCTCTTCTGTTCGTGCCGCTACTGTCTGTGCCGCTTCTATCTGTGCTGCTGCCCTGCCTGCGTACTCCTCCGCCGGCTGGACGGCGGCAGTGCGCGGCTCGAAGGCAGGTTCAGGCGCGGACGGGTGAGCAAGCTCCGGTTCGGGTGCAGGCTCCGGTTCAGGTTCAGGTTCAGGTTCAGGCTCGGGTACAGGCTCCGGCGAAAGCCGGGACTCGGGAGCCCGCTCAGGCTCAGGTTCGGGCCTTGGCGCGACAGTCGCTTCCGCGGCGAACTCGGGCTCGGCCGTCGCCTGGGCGGTGGAACCAAGCGATGGCTCCGGCGTCGCCTCCTCCCAGGGTGGGGGTGGCTCCGGTGGGCGTACGACCTCGGCAGCAGGCGACGGTGCACTCACCGCCGGGGCCGGCCCGGATGCCGACTCCGGTTCGGGATGCCGCGGGCTCGCGATAT
>NZ_BAEU01000108.1:0-33730 GCF_000246875.1 Halomonas sp. KM-1 | reverse complement strand
ATATCGCGAGCGTTTCGGCGTGGGCCTCGACGGCCTCGCTGAGGTCGCAGAGCACCACCCGGCCGCCGCCGGCCACCAGGCGCTCGGCGGTGGCCGCCCCCAGTCCGGAGGCGGCGCCGGTGATCAGAAAGGTACGGTCCTTCACTTGCATTGGGTTGTCTCCCGGTTCATTTGGCTGCTGCCTCCGCCTTTTCGGCGGCATCGGCGCGCAGCTTGAAGCGCTGTATCTTGCCGCTGGGCGTCTTGGGCAGGGCCTCGACGAATTCGATCACCCGCGGAAAGGCGTGGGTGGAGAGCCGCTCACGCACCCGCTGACGAATCTCGTCGGCCAGTTCGTCGCTGGCCTCGAAGCCCTCGCGCAGCACCACATAGGACTTGATGATCTCGCCGCGAATTTCGTCGGGCTGGCCCACCGCGGCGGACTCCGCCACTGCCGGATGCGTGAGCACGGTGTTCTCCACGTCGGTGGGACCTACACGGTAGCCGGCGGTGGTGATGATGTCGTCGTCACGCCCGGCGAACTGGAAGGTGCCGTCCTCGTTGCGGATCACAACGTCGCCGGTCAGGTAGTAGCCCTTGGCGAAGGGGTGCTTCTCCTGCCAGGTATAGCCCTGGAAGAAGTGCGCCGGCGAGCGCTCGATGTCCACCGCCAGCACGCCCGGCTCGCCCGGCGGCAGCTCGTTGTACTCGGCGTCGAGAATGGCCAGGCGATAACCGGGCATGGGCACGCCCATGGCCCCAACGTGCTTGGGATGCCCGAGCGCATGATGGTTGCAGCAGGTCATGCCGGTCTCGGTCTGGCCATAGTGATCCATCACCGGACAGCCCAGCGAGCGCTCGACCCAGGTCACCACTTCGGTGTTGAGCGGCTCACCGGCGGAGCTGGCCACGCGCAGCTCGAGGCTCTCGTGGGCGCTGTCGAACAGCCCCGAGGCCTTCATCAGGCGATAGGCGGTGGGCGCGGCGGCAAAGTTGGTGATGCGGTGCCGGCGCATGAAGTCGAGCGCCCCTTCGGCGCTGAAACCCGCCTCGCAGAAATGCGTGGTCACCCCCAGCAGCAGCGGCCCGGCAATGGCGTAGTAGAGCCCATAGGCCCAGCCGGGGTCGGCCATGTTCCAGAAGCGGTCGCTCTCGCGCAGGTCGATGGCCAGCTCCATGTAAAGGGCGAAGGCCGGCATGCCGGAGAGCGGCACCGCCACCCCCTTGGGCTTGCCCACGGTGCCCGAGGTGAACATCTGCAGGAACGGAGCCTCCGGCGAGAGCCGCGGCGGATTGGCCTGGATCGGCGAGTGCGACAGCGCCTCGTCCCAGTCGAGATCGCCGTCGTGTCCTTCGCTCGGTCCGCCTACGGCCAGCACCGGCGGACACTGGGAGAGACCGTCGAACTTGAAGCGGTTGGCATGATCGGTGATCACCAGCTTAGTATCGGCCCGGCCCAGGCGGTAATCCACGGCATCGGGGCCGAAGGCGGTGAACAGCGGCTGATAGACCGCCCCGATACGCCAGGTGGCCAGTACCGCCACCAGCAACTCGGGGGAACGCGGCAGCATGCAGGCGATGCGGTCACCCACGCCCAGACCGCGCTCGGCGAACCAGCCGGCGAGCCGGGCGCTCTCGGCTTCCAGCTCGGCATAGGTACGCCGATTGACGTTGCCCTGGGTATCCTCATGCACCAGCGCCAAAACCTCACCGCGGCCGGCGCGCAGGTGGCGGCCGCAGCAGGATTCGAAAGCGTTGAACTTGCCATCGCCGTGATCGTCGAGACGCGCGATGACCTCGTCGATGGAGAAGCGCTCCATAAAGGCGGGATACTCAGGAAGCGATTGCGTGCTCATTGACTGCCCTCTTGTGCCTGATTGTGCTTGTTGTTGAAGCTCCGCCTCGACACTGCGCCAGTGTCGAGGCCGGTTCGCCGTTCCATTCCGTTTGGATCTCTTCTGCTTAGATGCAGTTGACGTAAGCGTCAACCTAGCAAGCGCTAGGTACAAGCTAGAAGCAAACTCAAGGCGGGGCAACCCCTCGAATGAGGGGTATGGGCTAGACCTTGGTCGACTGCCCAGGCGGGGTGTGGGCTGAGGTGGTGATCATCGCGACCAGCTCATGGGCCAGATCTTCGGGTTTGCGTGCGCCTTCGGGGTCGTACCAGCGCACCGTCCAGTTCAGCGCCCCCATGACGAAGCGCGAGACGAGAAAGCGGTCGCCGTGTATCAGACCGGCCTCCAGGGCCTCGTCGATGACCCGCTCCCACAGCTCTTCGTAGGCATCGCGCAAATGGCTGAGATGATCTCGCGATGCGGCATCCAGCCGCCGCCACTCGTAGAGCGCGACGACATGGGCGTTGCGGTCGGTCAGCAGCGTCTGCAGATGCGCCCTGGCCATGGCATGCAGCCGTTCGTCGGCCGAGTCGCCGCACTCTTCCAGCGCCTGACGCGCCAGCGCCAGGGCGTTCTGGGTGCCCTCCTCGATGACGGCGGCAAGGATCTCCTGCTTGTCGCGGAAATGATGGAACAGACTGCCGGACTTGATGCCCATCTCCTGGGCCAGCATGCGCACCGTGGTACGGTCGAACCCCTCCTGGACGAACAATTGCGCGGCCAGACGGGTCAATTCCTTACGGCGTGGGGACTCGTTAACGACATTCATCGGGTTTACACTAGCGCTTGCTTGGTTGATCTTGAGAAGAACACAGCAGCGCAAAGAGGTCAACGCGACTAGCGTCGAGACGGCGCTGCGAGAACGTGAGAATACATGCAGGAGACGGCCATGGCGCCAGGCCGGCTCGCGACAATGACAAATCACCCAGGAATACCAGGAGACCGCCACCATGAGCAGCCCGCACGATATCGTCTTTCTTTCCGCCACCCGCACGCCCATGGGCGGCATGCTGGGCAGCCTGGCCAGTCTCACGGCACCCGAGCTCGCCGCCACGGCCATTCGTGCCGCCATCGAGCGTGCCGGTATCGAGGCCGGCAGCATCGATGAGGGCATCATGGGCTGCGTGCTGCCGGGTGGCGTCAAGCAGGGTCCGGCTCGCCAGGCCATGCGCCAGGCCGGCATTCCCGATGGCATCGGCGCCACCACCATCAACAAGCTGTGCGGCTCGGGCATGAAGGCCGCCATGCTGGCCCACGACCTGATCCGTGCCGGCAGCGGCGAGGTGATCCTGGCCGGAGGCATGGAATCGATGTCCAACGCCCCCCACGTGCTGACCAAGGCGCGCACCGGCTACCGTCTGGGCCATGGCGAGCTGAAGGATCACATGTTCCTCGACGGCCTGGAAGACGCCGAAACCGGCAAGCTGATGGGCGTGTTCGCCCAGGACATCGCCAGCCAGCGCGACTACTCCCGCGAGCGTCTGGACGACTTCGCCATCGCCTCGCTGGAGCGGGCCATGGCGGCCACCAATGCCGGCCACCTCGCGGCCGAGATGGCCCCGGTCACCGTCACCAGCCGTCAGGGCGAAAGCGTGGTCGAGCACGACGAGCAGCCGTTCCAGGCCAAGCTCGACAAGATCCGTCAGCTGCGCCCCGCCTTCGCCAAGGACGGGACCATCACCGCGGCCAACTCCAGCTCCATCTCCGACGGCGCCTCGGCGCTGATCCTGGCCAGCCAGGCCGCGGCAGACAGGCTCGGCAGCAAGCCGCTGGCGCGCATGCTGGGTCACAGCACCCACTCCCAGCACCCCAGCGAGTTCACCATCGCCCCGGTGGGCGCCATCGACAAGCTGATGAAGAAGCTCGGCTGGGGCGTGGCAGACGTCGACCTGTTCGAGATCAACGAAGCCTTCGCCGTGGTCACGCTGCTGGCCATGGACGGACTCGACATCCCGCACGACAAGGTCAACGTCTTCGGCGGCGCCTGCGCCCAGGGCCACCCCATCGGCTCCACCGGTTCGCGCATCATCGCCACCCTGATCCACGCCCTGCGCACCAAGGGCGGCAAGCGCGGCATCGCCAGCCTGTGCATCGGCGGCGGCGAAGCCACCGCGGTGGCCATCGAACTCGTGGATTGATACCTGGTCGACCGATCGAGCGCCGCATCGACGACGCCCGCCTCCTCTACAGGAGGCGGGCGTTTTCATGTGCAGGTGCTGGGTCAAGAGCGTGGCGACGAGAGCCGGTCCAGCCGCAGCCGCTCGCGGGAGTCGAACAGCCGGCGGCTGCCCGCCGAAACGGCCGCCAGGGTGCCGAAGCCGGTGCCCAGCGTGATCGCGAACATGATCAGGATCTGGTACTTCACCGCCAGGCCCGGCGCGGTGCCGGCGAGTATCTGGCCGGTCATCATACCCGGCAGGCTGACCACCCCGGCCGCGGCCATGGCATTGATCATCGGCATCAGCCCGCTGCGCATCGCCTCGCGACGAATGTCGCCGATCGCTTCCTGCCAGGGCTGTCCCAGCATCAGCCGGTTCTCGATCACGCCGCGCTGACGCCAGGCGCTGTCGGTCAACCGGTCCAGCGCCAGGGCCACGCCGGTCATGGTGTTGCCCAGCAGCATGCCCAGCAGCGGAATGGCGTACTGCGGCAGATACCAGGGCTCGGGGCCGATGATCACGGTCAGCGTCAGCACGGCCACGGTGAACGAGGAGAGAAACATCGACAGCGTGCCGATGCCGAAGGCCCAGCCGCCCAGCAGCCGACGTTTCTGGCGCGCCATCACCTCGCGCCCGGCGATCAGCAGCATCGCCAGTGCCATCAGCACCACCCATACCAGCCGTTCGGCGGCGAACAGCGCTTCCAGCACCAGGCCCACCAGCGCCAGCTGAATGACGGTTCGCAGCGCCGCAATCAACAGGCTGCGACTCATGCCCAGCCGCATGGCAGCGGTGCAGCCGGCAAGTGCCACCACCATCAGTGCCGCCAGCGCCAGCTGCCACCAGGAGAGCTCGATCACGTTCATGCGGGCTCCAACTCCTCGAGCCGCGCTCCGGCAATCCTCCAGTGATGGCTGGCCACCCGGGCGATCTGCGCGCGGTCGTGGGCCACCCACAGGGTCGGCCAGCCGCGGGAGCGAATGCGCTCGACCAGCCAGGTCTCCACCCGCGCGCTGGTGGCGTCATCCAGGTTGGCGGTCGGCTCGTCGAGCAGCAGCACCCGCGGCTCGAGGCTCACCGCCCGCAGCAGGCCGAGGCGCTGCTTCTCACCGGTGGAGAGACGGCTCACCTGCCACTCCAGGGTATCGGGCGTGAAGCCCAGCGCCGCGAGCTCGCTTTCTGCGGGGCGCGTGGCGAAATGCTCCCCCACCCGATCCTCCCACCAGTGGCTCTCGGCCGGCACCAGCATCACCCGGCGACGCCAGACATGCCCCGGCATTTGCGACTGGGCCTGCTCGCCCAGCCACACCTCGCCGGCGTGAGGCTCGAGATCGGTCACGGCGCGCAGCAGCCGGCTCTTGCCCGAGCCGCTGGCACCGGAAATGCAGCCGATCTCGCCGGGCGCTATCCCGAGATCGATATCGCTCAGCGCGCCGATGCCGACGCCAACGAGCCGCAGAGGTTCGGTCGAGCCCAAATCGCTTCCTCATCATCGGTATTGGCTGAATCATAACAGCGCAGGCGCCGGGTTCGACATGCCGGCCGGCGTTGCTCATATATGGAAAACCATATATCTTTCGCCAAGCCCTTCTCGCGCAGGAGCCACACATGCCCAACGACACTCTCACCCAGGCGCCCTCCACTGCCGAAGGCATGGGACGCTTCGAGCGCTTTCTCTCCGTGTGGGTGGCGCTGGCCATCGTCGCGGGCGTACTGCTTGGCCAGTTCGCCCCGGCCGTACCCGAGACGTTGGCGCAATTCGAGGTCGCCCAGGTATCGATTCCGGTGGCCATTCTGATCTGGGCCATGATCTTTCCGATGATGGCCCAGATCGATTTCGCCGCGGTGCTCGGCGTTCGCCGCCAGCCCAAGGGGCTGGTCATCACCACCACGGTGAATTGGCTGATCAAGCCCTTCACCATGTTCGCCATTGCCTGGCTCTTCCTGATGGTACTGTTCCGGCCCTGGATCCCCGAGCCGCTGGCTCAGCAGTACCTGGCCGGGGCGATCCTGCTGGGCGCCGCACCCTGCACTGCCATGGTCTTCGTGTGGAGTACCCTGACCCGCGGCGACGCCGCCTACACCCTGGTGCAGGTCTCGCTCAACGATCTGATCATGCTGTTCGCCTTCGCTCCCATCGTGGTGCTGCTGCTGGGCGTTTCCAATATCCAGGTGCCGTGGGATACCGTGGCGCTGTCGGTCTTCCTCTACATCGTCATCCCGCTCACGGCGGGCTATCTCACGCGCCGCATCCTGATCGCCAGGCGCGGCAGTGCGTGGTATGACAACGTGTTCATGAAGCGGATCGGGCCGATCACTCCCATCGGCCTGATCGTCACCCTGATACTGCTTTTCGCCTTCCAGGGTGACGTGATTCTCGCCAACCCGCTGCACATCGTGCTGATCGCCATTCCGCTGATCGTGCAGACATTTCTGATCTTCTACATCGCCTATGGCTGGGCCAAGGCCTGGAAGGTACCGCACAACGTGGCCGCTCCCGGGGCCATGATCGGCGCCAGCAACTTCTTCGAGCTGGCAGTGGCGGTGGCCATCGCGCTGTTTGGCCTGCAGTCCGGCGCAGCGTTGGCCACGGTGGTGGGGGTACTGGTGGAGGTGCCGTTGATGCTGGCTCTGGTGCGCATCGCCAACCGTACCCGACACAGGTTCGCCGCTGCCGGGGCATGACCCCACCAAGACGAATGACGGCTTGCCTCACCGAACGGGCGCGGTGAGTATGCGTGGATGAATGCCACCTCACTGCAGCGCCCTGCGCTTACCGTCATCGTGCTTGCCCAGCTGTGCGGCACCTCGCTGTGGTTCTCCGTCAACGGCGTGGGGCTCTCGCTGTCGCGGGATCTCGGCTTCTCAGAGGTCGATCTCGGCAGGCTGACACTCGCCGTGCAGGCGGGCTTCATCTGCGGCACCCTGTTCATCGCCGCCACCGGCCTGGCTGACCGCTTTCGCGCCAGTCGCATCTTCGCCGCCTCCTGCTTGGCGGGCGCGCTGGTCAACGCTGCCTTCGTGCTGGCGGCTACCCAGTTTCCGCTGGCGGTGCTGCTGCGCTTCGCCACCGGGCTATGCCTGGCCGGCATCTATCCGCTGGGCATGAAGCTGGTGATCGGCTGGACGCCCAAGCACACCGGGGCGGCGCTCTCCTGGCTGGTGGGTATGCTCACCCTGGGCACCGCCCTACCCCACTTGCTGCGTGGCAGCACCCTGGGCATGCCGTGGGAGTGGCCACTGCTGGGCGCCTCGCTGCTGGCCCTGCTGGGGGGCGCCATGGTGCTGCGGCTGGGCGACGGCCCGCACCTGCCGCCTTCCGCGGGCAAGGCGCGGCTTTCCGAGGGGCTAGCCGCGCTGGGGGTGAAGCGCTTTCGCGCCGTGGCCGGCGGTTACTTCGGCCACTGCTGGGAACTCTACGCCTTCTGGATGCTGACACCCTTTCTGGTCATGCGCGAAGTCGAACGGCTCATGGCCTCCAACGATCTGGTGGCCTGGCTCTCCTTCGGCATCATTGCGCTGGGGCTGGTGGGCTGCGTGGGGGGCGGTTGGGTGAGCCGCCATTTGGGCAGCCTGTGGGTGGCGCGTTGGGCGCTGACGGCCTCCGGCATGCTATGCCTGGCCTATCCTCTGCTGGCCTGGGCCCCGCCGGGCCTGCTGCTGGCACTGCTGTTTCTCTGGGGACTCACGGTGATCGCCGACTCGCCTCAGTTCTCCGCTCTGGCAGCAGCGGCCGCCCCACGCGAGCGGGTCGGCTCCACGCTGGCGGTAATGAATGCCATCGGCTTCGCGCTCACCATTCCCGCCATCTCGCTGACCACTACGCTGTGGTCGCTGCAGGAGCTGTGGGTACTGTGGTGGCTGTTGCCGGGACCGATTCTCGGCCTGTGGGCGCTGCGTGGCGTAAGCGGTTCGGCGGAACCGGCACCGGCGAGACAGGCGTGAGGTCGTCCGCACTTTTCGTCAGAGCTTGAGCTCACAACCTAGCAGAGGGCGGCGCGCCGCTCGGGCCGATTGCCCATGCCCTGCAGGCGCCGCTGCAGCTCGACCAGACGCGGCGCCTCTCCTTTCTCCGCCGCCGCCAGCACCTCGGCCACCCAGCCCGGCAGCTCATCGGATATGCGGTAGTAGACCCACTGGCCTTCACGGCGATCGCTGAGCAGCCCACAGGTCCGCAGCTGCGCCAGGTGCCGCGAGACCTTGGGCTGGGACTCTTGCAGAGCATGGGTCATTTCGCAGACGCACAGCTCCCCTTCTTCCCGAATCAAAAGGGTCAGCGTCAAACGGGTCTCGTCGGCGAGGCATTTGAAGAGGCGAACGGGATCCAGCTCGGACACCGGCAGTCTCCAGCGGCAAGGACGGAGCCCCATTCTAACCAAGTGAAGCCCCGTCCGTGCAGGCGAATCAACCCAGCTTGCGCAGCTTGGCATCCACCCACAGTTGAAGGCGCCCGCGGATCTCCCGTAGCGTCTTGCGGTAGGCATTGGGGTCGTCACTCAGGCGGGGGTCGGGAATGTCCCAGAAGACCACTTCGCCGGCCTGTCCCTGCCACTCACGGCAGCTCTGCTGGGCTTTCTCGCACAGCACGATGACCGAGTCGAAATACTCCCCGGCATAGCGCTCCAGCGGCTCGCTGGCCAGCCCTTCGGTGCCGATACCCAGATGGTGAAGCGCTTCGAGCGTGAGTTCATGGGGTCGATCGGGCTCGACCCCGGCACTGAAGGCGACGATCCGCTCGCCTTCGATATGGTTGAGCAGCGCCTCGGCCATCAACGAACGGGCGGAGTTGGCGTTGCAGAGAAAGAGAACCCGATACGGTTTCACTGTACTCACCTCACCTCGATCAGCCGAAACGTCCGGTGATATAGTCATGGGTGCGCTGTTCGCGCGGATTGGTGAAGATGTCGTCGGTATCGCCTACCTCGACCAGGTCGCCGAGGTGGAAGAACGCCGTCTTGTGCGCCACCCGCGCCGCCTGCTGCATGTTGTGGGTCACCATGACGATGGTGTAGCTCTCGCTCAGCTCATCGATGAGCTGCTCGATCTTGCCCGTGGCGATGGGATCGAGGGCTGAGCAAGGCTCGTCCATCAGGATCACCTCAGGGCTCACCGCAATGGTGCGCGCAATGCACAGACGCTGCTGCTGCCCTCCGGAGAGACTGGTGCCGGGCTGATCCAGGCGATCCTTTACTTCGTCCCACAGCCCGGCACGGCGCAGGCTGCTCTCGACGATATCGTCGAGTTCGGCACGCCGCCGGGCCAGGCCGTGCAGGCGCGGGCCGTAGGCGATGTTCTCGTAGATCGACTTGGGGAAGGGGTTGGGCTTCTGGAACACGATCCCAACCTGGGCACGCAGCAGCACCACGTCGAGCGAGGGGTCGTAGATGTCGTTGCCGTCGAGGGTCACCTGGCCCTCGACGCGACTCCCCGCAATGGTATCGTTCATGCGGTTCAGGCAGCGCAGGAAGGTCGACTTGCCGCAGCCCGAGGGGCCGATGAAGGCCACCACCTCATGCTCCATGATATCGAGATCGATACCGTGCAGCGCCTCGTTCTCGCCGTAGAATACCTTGACGCCGCGGGCGCTCATCTTGACGTTGGCTGCCTGGGCAGTGCGCTTGTTCATGGCCGTGGGTACGGTGACGGATACAGTCATGGTTACCACCTCGTCTCGAATTTCTTGCGCAGCCAGATGGCCGTCGCATTGAGGCTCAGCATCAAGCCCAGCAGCACGATGATGGCCGCCGAGGTGCGCGCCTCGAAGAAGTTGCGTAGTTCGTTGCCCTGCCACAAGTAGATCTGCACCGGCAGCGCCGTGGCCTGGTCCACGGGCGAACTGGGCACGTTGGCAACGAAGGCATTCATGCCGATGAGCAGCAGCGGTGCCGTTTCCCCCAGCGCCTGAGCCACGCCCAGGATCGAGCCGGTGAGGATGCCCGGCAGCGCCAGGGGCAGTACGTGATGGAACACCGTCTGCACCCGCGAAGCACCGATGCCCAGCGCCGCCTGGCGGATCGAGGGCGGAATCGAGCGCAGCGCCGCTCGCGTGGCAATGATGATGGTGGGCAGCGTCATCAGCGTCAGCACCAGACCGCCCACCAGCGGCGCGGAAAGCGGCAGACGTAGATAGCCGATGAAGATCGCCGCCCCCAGCAGGCCAAAGATGATCGAAGGCACTGCCGCCAGGTTGTTGATGTTGATCTCGATGAGATCGGTCAGGCGGTTCCTGGGCGCGAACTCCTCTAGGTAAATGGCACTGGCCACCCCCAGCGGTATCGACAATGCGATGACGATCAGCATCATGAACAGCGAGCCCATGAAGGCACCGGCCAGACCCGCCGAGGCCGGCGAGCTGCGCGAATCGGTATTGAGGAACAGCGCCGTGCTGAAGGCGTTGCGAATCACTCCCTGCGCTTCCAGATGATCCGCCCACTCGCGGGTCTGGGCGCTCAGCTGCTGGCGGTGATCCGGAAGGTTACGGTCGATGTTCCCCTTCAGCCAGACGTCCACGTTGGCGCTGGCCAGCATCTTGACGTTGATGGTCTGTCCGATCAGCTCGGGGTTCGCGACCACCCGCTCACGCAGCGCGAAGCGCTCACCGGTGGCCACCAGGGCGCGCAGGTCACGCGCCTGGCGCGACTCGATCTCTCCCGGCAGGTGGGCCTTGAGCGCCTCGTCGATCAGCGCATTCCAGTTGACCAGGCCAAGCTGATTCAACCAGGCGAGTTCGCGCTCACGAAACTGGGCCGGGCTCTCCCCTGTCTCGCGCACCGGCCGCTCGTCTACCTGGATGACCTCGGGGTCGAGGTAGACGTCGAGATAGAGGGTGGCCTGCCAGAAGGCCGGCAGCCCGCGTGCCAGAATGCTGGTGAACAGAATCGCCACCAGCACCAGGCCGGTGACGACGGCAGCCAGCCCCATGAACCTGAAGCGACGCTCGCGGGCATGTCGGGCGTTCAGTGAACGCTGGATGGTATCGAGCCGTGCGCGGCGTCTGGTATCGGCAATGTCGAAATTGGTAGCGGTCACAGGGCGTCACTCATATTGCTGACGGTATTTACGTACCACCACCAGGGCGATCACATTGAGCCCCAGAGTGATGACGAACAGCGTAAGACCAAGCGCGAACGCCACCAGCGACTGCGGGCTGGAGAAGTCCATGTCGCCGGTCAACTGGTTGACGATGGTCACGGTGATGGTGGAGATAGCCTCAAGAGGATTGGCATGCAGCACCGGGTTGTTGCCGGCAGCCAACACCACGATCATGGTCTCGCCGATGGCGCGACTGGCAGCCAGCAGAAAAGCACCGACGATGCCCGGCAGCGCGGCGGGCAGCACGACTTGGCGAATCATCTCCGACTTGGTAGCACCGAGCCCCAGGGCGCCGTCGCGCAGCGATTTCGGCACCTGGGTGATGATGTCGTCGGAGAGCGAAGAGACGAAGGGAATGATCATGATCCCCATCACCAGGCCCGCCGTCAGCGCGCTGGTGGCACGAATGCCGATTCCCAGCATGTCGCCCAGCCCGGACAGGAACGGGCCGATCACGATCAGGGCGAAGAAGCCGTATACGATGGTCGGAATACCAGCCAGCACCTCGATGATCGGCTTGGCCACGTTGCGCAGCCACGGCGGTGCGTACTCCGCCATGTAGATGGCCGTCATCAGCCCCAGGGGTATCGCCACCAGCAGCGCAATGGCGCTGACCATGAGCGTACCCCACAGCAGCGGCAACAGCCCGAACTCGCCCTGCTGGCCTACCCCGGAGGTGCTGAAGCGGGGGTTCCATACGGTACCGAAGAAGAACTCCGCAGGGCTGATGTAGCGGAAGAAGTGGAGCGCCTCGCCCACCAGCGACAGCACGATACCCACCGTGGTCAGGATGGCGACGCCGGAACTCAGCGCCAGCAGTGCCGTTATCACCCGTTCGACTTGGTTGCGGGCACGAAGCTGCGGCGAGACACGCCGCTGCGCCGTGACCAGGCCGACGACGGCCAGCACGGCCATGGCCGCGATCATGGCCAGCCGCCCCATGCTTTCGAGGCGAGCCATCTGCTGAGCGGCGGCAACCTCGTAGGCCTGCACCTCACCGCTCACGCCCTGCCCCGAGGCCAGCGCCCCGATGCGACGCAGCAGCACCTGCATCTCACGCTCACTCAATGCGGCAAGCTCAGCCGGTAATTGCTGAACGACCAGCACCTCGACGATGGCATCCTGCAGCAGTAGCCAGACGCCAAAAAGCAGCAGTGCCGGCAGCCCACACCAGAGGGCGACCAGCACGCCGTAATATCCGGGGCGGGAATGCAGCCGCACCCCACCGTCTGCTACCGCCCTACTGCGGGACAGCCCGACCTGATAGGCCATGGCCATCACGATCAACACGGTAGCGATCAAGACAAGATTCATCGTCTCTCCATCTCGCGCTCTTGAGTCCGAGTCGGGGAGCGGCGGCTACCGCTCCCCGTTACTGCAACCCTCTTACTCGGCGGAGACCACGGTGCGCGCCTGGAACTGCTCCAGCGCCTGGGCACGTTCGTCGTCATCCATCGGTATCAGACCGGCGTCTTCCAGCGGGCTACCGAAGCCGGAGATGGCATCGCTGAGGAAGAACTCGGTGTACTCGGCCAGGCCGGGAATCACGTCGAGATGCTCACCCTTGACATAGAAGAACAGCGGACGCGACACCGGATACTCGCCGGAGCCGATGGTCTCCAGGCTCGGCGTGACGCCGTCGACGGTAGCCACCTGCAGGCGGTCGCGGTTCTGGTCGTAGAAGCTCAGACCGAACACGCCCACAGCATCGGCCTGGGCGTCCAGACGCGCCAGGGTCTCGGTGTAGTCACCGGCGATCTCGATGATGCGACCGTCGCCGCGCAGGTTGTTACAGGCATCGCCCTCGATCTCGGCGTAGCTGTCGCAGCCGGCGTGCAGCACCTTCTCTTCGAAGACTTCACGGGTGCCGTGGTTGGAGGCCGGGATGACCAGCACGATCTCCTGATCGGGCAGGTTGCTGTCGATCTCGGACCAACGGGTATAGGGGTTGGCGACCAGTTGGCCGTCCTGAGGAATCTGGGCGGCGGCAGCGGCAAAGACGTGCTGCGGGGTCAGGGCGAACTCACCGCGGTCGGCGCGCGATGCGAAGACGATGCCGTCATAGCCGAACATGACCTCGAGCACGTCGTTGACGCCATTGGCGGCGCAGTTCTCGAGCTCGCCAGAGCGGATGGCCCGGGAGGAGTTGGCGATGTCGATGGTGTTCTCGCCGACGCCCTGACAGAACTGGCGCAGACCGCCGCCGGAACCTCCGGAACCGACCACCGGGGTGTTGAACTGCGGGAAGGAGCCACCGAACTCCTCGGCAACGATGCTGGCAAAGGGCAGCACGGTGGAGGAACCGGCGATCTGGATGGTGTCACGGGCCTGGGCGGCGGTCGACAGACCGGCGGCAAGGGAAGCGGCGATCGCCATGCTCAGCGTGCTCTTCTTGAAGCTCATCTTCACGATCCTCTCTGCGTTTTGATCCGACAGACCCCACGGCCTGGCAGTGTCGTCTTGGCCCGAGGGCCATTCGCAAGAGAGATTCTGGAGATGCTTGATTGCAGAAAGATGACACGTGAACGGAACGTAACGAATTACAGCAGCAGCCCCACTGCCGCCAGCGTACACAAGGCGAGTGAAGCGCCCTGCAGGCGACGCCGGTCTAGCTTGTGGGCGATACGATCAGCCAGGGCGTTGCCGGCCAGCACCGCCGGCAAAAAGGTGAGCGCCAGCCCCAGATGCCACAGACGTACCTGACCGGCCAGCG
Organism: Halomonas sp. KM-1; assembly: GCF_000246875.1. NCBI lineage: Bacteria > Pseudomonadati > Pseudomonadota > Gammaproteobacteria > Oceanospirillales > Halomonadaceae > Halomonas > Halomonas sp. KM-1. The sequence goes on along the minus strand of NZ_BAEU01000108.1, from coordinate 19,892 downwards.
CCAGAGTCACCAGCGTCAGGCTGGAGGTGATGATGAAGAAGGCCGCCAGATTGCCACGCAGCCGATCCGGCGACAGGCCGTGCATCAGCAGCACCATGGGCGGCCCGCCGATGGCCGCCACGGTGCCGAAGATACCCGAGACCACGCCGGCACCGAACAGGCTCGCTCGGTTGACCGGCAGGCGGAAACGAAACAGCGTAACCGCCACGGCGAACAGCACGCTGAAGGCAATCAGCTTTTCCAACAGCACCATGGGGGCGGCGAGCAGCAGCCACAGGCCCAGGGCATTGCCGGGAAGGCGCCCGATCAGCGCCATGCCGATCTCACCGATCTGCACCTCGTGACGGTAATGACGCACCGTCATCAACGACACGGTGAAGCCGAACAGCACCAGTATCACCGGTACCAGACGCGGCTCGAGCATCAGCAGCAGCGGCGCGCCGACCACCGCCAGGCCGAAGCCTGTGGCACGCTGGACGAAGGCCCCAAGCGCCAATACCAGGGCACAGCCAAGCCAGGTGATCGGCGCCATGTCGAGCCAAAGAAGGAAAGCGTCAGGCATGCACGGGGCGTCCGGCGAGCCGAGACAGCATGACGTTGCCGAACAGCGAGGCCACCAGCATGGTCAGCACCATGGGCCACAGGTTCTCGATCTCGAAGGCCCCCACCATCACCCCTGCCAGCGCCGCGGAACCGAACTTGGCCGCCCCCATCAGCGCCGTGGCGGTGGCGCTCATGTGGCCGAAGTGATCCAGCAGCAATGCCATGGCATTGGGCGAAATCAGCCCGATCATGCCCGAATAGAGCATCACCAGAGCCACGACCACCGGCAGCGAGGCCATCCCGGTCATTACAGCCATCACCAGGCCACTCGCCGCCACCATCTGAATGGCGAGCCCCAGATAGAGATTCTGCAACGGCGTGCGCGACTTGAGCAGGTGGATGTTGAGCCGATTGGAAAGCGCGATGAAGATCACGTTGGCCCCCAGCACGAAGGGATAAGTGGCGGGCGACAGACCGAAGTGCTCCATATAGACGAAGGGCGACGCGGTGACGAAGGCGAACAGGCCGCCGAACGAGGCCGACACCGCGCAGATGTAACCCAGCCCTTCCCGATGGCGTATCACACTGGCGTAGTTGCACAACACCTGGGGGAACGAAGCCACGGGGTGATTGGGGTCCCGCGTCTCGGGCAGCCTGGTGGACATCAGCCACAGCAGAAAGGCTGCGTAGCCCGCCAGGAAGACGAAGATCACGCGCCAGCCTGACAGATACAGCATGGCGCTACCGAATAGCGGCGCCACCAATGGCGCCAGCATCATGATCATGGCCATGGTGGAAATGACGCTGGCCGCCTGTCGTCCACTGAAGCAGTCGCGCACGATGGCCGCCGAGTTGACCACACAGGCCCCGCCTCCCAGCGCCTGCACGAAACGCCACGCCAGCAGCTCCGTCAACGAACCAACCGTGGCCAGCATCAGGCTGGCCAGCAGGAACACTACCAGCCCGGACAGCAGCACCGGCTTGCGTCCCAGCCGGTCGGATACCGGCCCGAACAGCAGCTGGCCGATGGCGAAACCGGCCAGGAACACGCTGATGGAAAGCTCGGTATGGTGAATGCTGGCCCCGATGCTGGCCGCCAGTACGCCCATGGCCGGCAGATAGGCATCGATGGCAAAGGGCGCCAGCGCGGTATTGATGGCAACCAGCAGGGAGACTCGTCCAGGCGTCAGGGTCAAGGCTGCTCCATATGCATGTCTGGTAAAAGATAGGTCGCTAATGATACTAGCATGCTTGGGGAAGATCGCCTCGAAACGAAGCCGCCTTTGTCATGAAATGCAATATTAGCGCTTTACCCTTTCCCTGAATTCGATCAAACGCCTTCAGGGAGCACCAAGTGACGCGCCTTCAGAACCTCTCCATCCGTCGAGCCAGCCTTGTCATGCTGGGCCTGGTAACCCTGCTGCTGCTGGCTTTCGCTTCGCTGACCTGGAAAGTGATGCAGCAGAGCCGGCTCGACCTTACCGCGCTCGAACGGATCAACGTAGAGCAGGCCTCGACGCTCAACCGCATGCATATCGCCAGCCTCGAGGGGCTCAATCGCATGGACCGCGCCCTGGAGCGACAGCTGCGCCCCTCCCTGGGTGACCCGTTGGCGGCTCTGCAAGCGATAGAAGCCGAACTCGAAGAAATGACGACTAGCCTTACTTCCTTCCTCGAAGCTACACGCTCTACGCCGCATGGCGCCTTGCGCGATACCCTCGACGCTGACGCCACGAGGCTGATCGAAACGATGCAGCAACAGCTCATGGCCATACGAGCAGGCGATCGCAGCGCCTACCGGCAGTTGACCCTGGAAGCCGTGGATAACAGCCAAGCCCTGACCGAGAGCGCGCGGCACTTCTATGCCTTGGCCGACCAACAGGGTGTGGCGCTGCTGCACCATGCGGAAGGTCAGGCCCAACTGTTCACCTGGCTGCTGACCTCCGGTCTCGCTCTGACCCTCGTCGTCCTGGTTCTCATGGCCTGGCTGGGTCAGCGCTGCGTTCTTACCCCGCTGCAGAACGTCGTGGTCCATTTCCGCACCATCGCCAAGGGCAACCTGACCGAGCCTGTCGTGGCCAGCGGCTTCAAGGAGATCAGCCAGCTCTTCCACGAACTTTCGGGCATGCAGCAATCGCTGGTAGAGACGGTTAGCCATCTGCATGGCACCAGCCATCACGTCCTCGACAGCGCCGAGCGGTTGGCGCAGAGCAACCAGTCGCTTGCCGTACGTACTCGCCAGCAGGGCGCGGCCCTCGAAAAGACCGCCTCGCACCTGCGTGAGCTGACCGACAACGTGGCGGACAATGCCGAAAGCGCCAACCAGGTCAGAACACTGGCCAATACTGCTCTCGACAAGGCGCAGCAGGGAGAAGTCGTGATGCAGCGCTTCATCAGGACGATGGAAGAGATCCACGAGCACGCGACCCAAGTCAACGCGATCGTCGACCTGATCGACTCGATCGCTTTCCAGACCAACATCCTGGCGCTCAATGCATCGGTGGAGGCCGCCCGGGCCGGCGACCATGGCCGTGGCTTCGGCGTGGTTGCCGGCGAGGTGCGCTCCCTGGCCTCTCGCAGTGCCGAGGCCGCCCACCGGATTCGCGACCTGCTCGGCGCCTCCCGCGACAGCACTCGGCGCGGTAACGAACTCTCGAGCCACGCCAATCAGGGCATGACGGAGATCGTGCAGGCAATCGACGAAGTCAACCGACTGATGGCAGACATCGAACGCGCGTCACAGCAGCAGCATGACGGCATCGCGCAGCTCAACCAGGCCATGGACGACATGACCAGGGTCACCCAGGACAATCAGCAGTTGGTGGCTCACTCCAGCCAAAGTGCCCACGCACTGCGCGAGAAGGCCGAGCACATGCAGGCTCACGCCGGCCGCTTTCGCATCACTGCAGCCCAGGAAAGTCTGGCAGAGTCCGAGCCTGTCCTCCATGCCGATGTCTGGCAGCCTCGTGTCATCGATGCTCCACCGCACCTGCGGGGTACAGAAAGCAGCGTTGCCTTGCTAAAGTGACGTAAACCATCACGCCAACGAAGGGAGTTCCATGGCCGAGGACCTGCTTACCCAACTCAAGACGATGAGTACCGTCGTGGCCGACACCGGCGATATCGAGGCTATCCAACGCTTCTCGCCCACCGATGCGACCACCAATCCTTCCTTGATCCTGCAGGCAGCCCAGCATGAGGGCCGACGCGAGCGGCTGGCAGAGATCGCTCGGCAGGCCACCGACATCGACGATGCGCTGGATGCCGTGGCAGTGGAGATCGGCAGCGAGATCAGCGGTCTCGTTCCCGGCTACGTCTCCACCGAAGTCAGTGCACGACTATCCTTCGATACCGAGGCGACTCTGGCCCGCGCGCACTCGCTGATCGAACGTTACGACCGCCACGGCATCGGCCCTGAGCGCATCTTGATCAAGATCGCCTCGACCTGGGAGGGCATTCGCGCCGCCCGTCAGCTGGAGCGCGAGGGTATCCACTGCAATCTGACCCTGCTGTTCAGCTTCGCCCAGGCCCAGGCCTGCGCCGACGCCGGCGTAACACTGGTCTCGCCGTTCGTCGGCCGCATCCTCGACTGGAATCGCGACAAGTGGCCGGATGCCGACTTCAGCGGCGATAACGACCCCGGAGTGAAGTCGGTCAAGCGCATCTACGAGCACTACAAGGGGCATGGCTACAAGACCATCGTGATGGGTGCCAGCTTCCGCAATACCGGTGAGATCCTGGCCCTTGCCGGCTGCGACCGCCTGACCATCTCCCCTGCCCTGCTCAGCGAACTGGCAGAGAGCCAAGACCGGCTCGAGCGCCGCCTGACGCCGGTCGACGCCGAGACGTCGCCGCCCGAGCCTCAGGACGAAGCCGAGTACCGCTGGGCGATGAACGAAGACGCCATGGCCACAGAGAAGCTGGCCGAGGGGATTCGCAAGTTCGCCGACGATCAGCGCAAGTTGGAGAAACTGCTGGGAGAGCTGCGTCAGGGCTGAGCAGCAGCCTGACGACGATGGGTGCGGTTGACATGGCAACGACGCCATGTCGGCCGCAAGCGGGTCCCTCTGGGGCTTGGCTCCTGTCTGGGTGGCCCCTGGGCTCAATCCTTGTGGGAGTGTGAGGTCTCCTGAGCCTCCAGCATTTCCACCAGCGGCTGGAACTCTTCCCGGTTGTGCTCGTTCATGCGCATCAGGATGCGGTGCGCTTCCAGGATGCGCTTGCGCATCTCTTCCATGTCGGCGGGAATTTCAGGCAGGTCACACAGCTCACAGGTCTCGGTCAGCGGCGCTTTCACCATGGCGAAGAACTGGGCGAAGCCCATCACTTCGAGCATGCGCTGCACATCGGGGTTGTCCACCACGATGGTAGGCTTGTAGAGGATGTGATCCTTGACCGCCATGGCGACCTTGGCCAGGAAGCCCAAGGCGGTGGAGTCCACGTTGGTGGCCTCGCGCAGATCGATTATCAGCGACTGCAGCCCCGGCGTTCGGGCCAGCTGCTGGGCCTGGCTGTCGAGGGTCGCGCAGAGCGTCAAGCGTACGTCGCCGCACAGCTTGAGCACGAAGACACCAGAGTCGAACGCCGCCTTGACGCGGCCTTCATTCGTGATCATTACCAAATCCGCTCAACATCATGATCGTCAGGTCATCGGGCAGTTCCTGTCCGCCGCCATCCCCTTCGGCATCGATGTCGCGGGGAGTGTCCAGCATCAGGCTGTCGCGAAGCCGCTCCAACGTCGCACAGTTCAAAACACGTTGCTCGAGCTCCCTGAGCCGCGTGTCGAGCGTTTCGCCCGGCAGGCACTCCAGTATTCCATCCGAACACAACCATAACCGGAAGTTCGACGGTAGCGTATACGTCAAACGTGGATACTCCACGTCGGGAAACAGACCGACCGGCATACCTTCACCGGGCAGCTCGCTCACCGTCCCGTCGGCTACCAACAGCGGCTTCGGCAGTTGGGCGCCAAGCGAATAGTGAAGCTCACGGGTCTGGCGGTCAATGACACCAACGAACAGGGTGGCGTGCTTGCCGATCCCGGTGTCCAACAACTCACGGTTGAGCGATGCCAGCCAGCGTGCCGGCATCTCCGTCGGCTGATCCGCATCCCAGGCGGCCAACCAGCGGTTGAACAGATACTTGAGCAGCACGGTGACGAAGGCGGAAGAGGCACCGTGACCGGAGACGTCGGCAAAATAGAAAAGAATGTGACGATCGTCCAGACGCTGGAAATCGAGAAAATCTCCCGACAGGTAGAGCGAGGGAATCAGCCAGTAATCGCAGCTCACCCCTTCGATGGTCTGAGGGTGAGGCGGCAGCAGCTTGCGCTGAATGTGCCCACCGGCCTGCTGGTCGAGCCGCAGCAGCGCCAGGTGCGTCTCCAGGCTCTCGTTCAACTCTTCCAGATGCGCGTTGAGCTGGGCGAGTCGCTCGCGGTCGTGCTTGCGCTGATCCTCCAACCGCCGCAGCTCGATCGCCTTGCGGATCATGCGCCGCAACAGCTGCCCATGACGCATCGGCTCGACCACGTAATCCACCAGCCCCACGTCGACGGCAGTCAGCAGATCGGCATCGAGCCGCGAGTCGCTCACCACCACGGTGGGCAGGCGCTCCGTCAGGCTCGACCAGGCCAGGCTGGGAATCGCCTGAGCATGGGCCACCACCAAGACCGTCTCCTTGGGCAGATCCTCGAGGCGCTCGGCGGCGAACACCGCCAGACCATCACGGGCGATGGTTTCCGCCAGCGCGTCGCGGTAGGCACCGGGCTCGTCGAGAACGCCAATCAACGGCTTGGGTAGATCCATCGGCTCAGACCTCAATCGGCGAAGTCGGCATCGTCGCCCTCGGGTTCTTCGAAGGCGTCGTCGAAGGCATCATCGAAGTCGGCGTCATCGAAATCGAAGTCGAACTCATCGCTGGCGAAGGGATCGTCGCCCAACTCGCCGTCGCTGACTTCGAAGCGTCTACGCTGCAGGTAAGCATCGCGTATGAAGACATAGCGATCCCCCCGGATCAACTCTTCCTGATCGAGGAAGCCTGCGCGCACGTCGACGACACGCAGCGCGGTCAGGCCATAGCGTACCTTGTCATCTTCCACGTAATAGAGCGGATAGGTCACTGTATCCAGCGGCAGGCCGGCGGTATCCCTTACCGTGCTGGGGCCAAGGAACGGCAGGACCAGATAGGGTCCTTCCGATACCCCCCAGACGCCCAGGGTCTGGCCGAAATCCTCATCCTGTACGGTGATGCCCATGTGGGTGGCGAAGTCCCACAGACCGGCGATACCCACCGTGGAGTTGATCACGAAGCGCGAGGTAGCGAGACCGGCATTGGCCGGCTTGCCCTGCAGCAGGCTGTTGAGTGCGGTGCGGATCTCGCCGAGGTTGGAGAAGAAGTTGCCGACCCCGGTCTGCACCGGCTGAGGCGTGACGGTGCGATAGCCGCGCGCCACCGGCCGCAGTACAGCCCGGTCGACCGCCTCGTTGAAGGTGAAGACCCTGCGATTGAAGCCCTCCCAGGGGTCGTCGGGATGGCGATCCTCCACCGCCACCCGTCCGGCACAGCCCGCCAGCATGGCCAACAGCGACATGGCGACCAGGGCCCGGGTAAAAAAGCCGGTCTGCTTCACGACCATCGGCTACGTCTCCTCAAGGTTCTCGTAGAGGGGTGCGTCACAGCCGACGCACCACCACGCAGCCGGCACTGTACCCGGCGCCGAACGAGCAGACCACCCCTATGTCGCCCGAGGCCAGGTCGTCACGGTGCAGATGGAAGGCAATGATCGAACCGGCGGAGCTGGTATTGGCATAGCGATCGAGGATGATCGGCGCCTGCCCGGGTTCGGGATCGTGCCCCAGCACCCGCCGGGCGATCAGGTCGTTCATGTGGTGATTGGCCTGGTGCAGCCACAGGCGCGAGAGATCGCCACCGGTCAGGTCGAGGCTGGCCAGATGGTCGCTGATCATGGCCGCCACCATGGGGCAGACCTCCTTGAACACCCGCCGCCCTTCCTGTACGAACAGCTTGTCGCTGGCCAGGGGGTCGCTGTCGGTGACCCGATTGAGGAAGCCGGCATTGTTGCGAATGGCATTGGAGAAGCGCGTGACCAGGCGGGTCCCGAGGATCTCGAAGCGGCGCTCGGCAGTGGCCAGTGCGGCGTTCTCCAGCACGATGGCGGTACAGGCATCGCCGAAGATGAAGTGGCTGTCGCGGTCGCGAAAGTTGAGGTGGGCCGAGCAGATCTCGGGATTGACCACCAGGGCACGCCGGACGTTGCCGCCGCGAATGGCACCTGCCGCCAGATCGATGGCAAAGGTCGCCGAGCTGCAGGCCACGTTCATGTCGAAGGCATGCCCGGTGGTGCCCAGGGCCGCCTGCAGTTCCACCGCCACCGCCGGATAGGGGCGCTCCAGGTTGGAACAGGCAACGATCACCATGTCGATGTCGCCGGCTTCGACGCCGGCGGCGGCGAGAGCCTGACGTGCGGCGACAAGCCCCATCTCGCACTGGATGGAGAGTTCGTCGTTGCTGCGCTGGGGCAGACGCGGACGCATGCGCTCGGGGTCGAGAATGCCCTCGGCATCCAGCACGTAGCGGCTGTGGATCCCCGACGCCTTGACGATGAACTCGCTGCTCGAATATGCCAGCGGTTCGCGCTCGCCGGCCGCGATGGCGGCGGCATGGCGTTCGTTCTCGATATCCACCCAAGCGTTGAACGAGGCGACCAGCGCATCGTTGTCGATGGCGTGCTCCGGCGTGAAGAGTCCCGTACCGGTAATCACGACGTCTGTCATCAGTGTCTCCCTCATGCGGCCTGTCGACCGCTGGCTGACATCGGCGAACCGATGCCTCATGTCTCGTTTATCGGCGGGTCAGGCCCCACCTTGACCGTGTCCTGTCAGTTCCGTCCAGCGTCGCTCGAGACGCTTGACGGAGACCGGCATGCGCGTGCCCAACTGCTGGGCGAACAGCGAAACCCGCAGCTCCTCGATCCACCAGCCGAACTCCACCAGCTCGGGATCCTCGTGGCCACCGCGGCGCTGGCTTTCACGGCGCGCGGCCAGGCGCGCCTCGAAGTCCTGCACGTCCTGCATGTGCATCTGATCGCGCATGCGCTCGCGTGGGGCTTTCTCCAGGCGGATCAGGGCCGCCTCCATGTAGCGCGGATACTCCTCGAGCCACTCTCCAGCTTCGCTCACGAAGCCGGGGTGCACCAACCGCTGCATCTGCACCTTCAAATCACTGTATACCAAGGCCAGCGCCAGGTTCAGGTTGCCCTTCAGCGCCTTGGTCACCGCCAGGTGGCCTTCCAGCGCTCGCTTGAGCGTGGCGACCAGTGCTTCGGCAGTGGGCACCAGGTCGCCGCGGGTCGCAGCAAGGCGAGCGTCGAGCTCGGCGTTGCTGCGCGGCAACGGTGCCATGCCCATGCTACGGGCGAATACCGCCTCGACCACGTCGTCGACCAGGACCCGCTTGCTGCCCACCTTGGTGAACAGCAGGGCGCAGGCATCGAGCCCCTTGAGCTGCTGGATGACACGCACCTGCTCGGGCAGGCGGGTCATGGCCAGCCGCACCACGCCGCGGCGATGGGCCTGCTCGGCCTTGCCGGGATGATCGAACAGCTCGATGCGGAAGGCGTCTCCTTCCGGCACCAGCGCCGGATACGCCTCGACCCGGATACCTGCCTGGGTGGTCACCCGCGACGCGGGCAGCGGAGTGTCGGACAACCCGTCGACATCCGGCGCGTCGCTGACTTCGGCCGCCAGCGCCCTGGCGCCCTCGCCCGCCGCGGCTTCGAAGCGCCGCTCGAGCTCGCGCGCGTCACGGCCCTGGCCAAGCACCTTGCCTTCATGATTCACGACACGCACGTTCATGATCAGGTGGGGCTCGAGCTGGTCGTAGCGCCAATCGTCGGGGTGTACGCGCACCCCGGTGCGGCGGCGCAGAAACTCCCCCAGCGCCTCGCTGAGCGGCACGTCGTCGGGCGTGAGCGTCTCCAGCGCCGCATCGACCCAGTCGGGAATCGGCACCACCTGGCGGCGGATCGCCTTGGGCAGCGACTTTAGCAGGGCGATGCACTTCTCCCGTAGCAGCCCCGGCACCAGCCATTCGAGCCGTGCCCGCGGCAGCTGCGGCAGCATCGCCGCCGGCACCGTCAGGGTCACACCGTCGTCCGGCGCTCCCGGTTCGAAGCGGTAGGCAAGCGGATAGCGCACCCCAGCGAGCACCAGCTCATCGGGGTACTGGGCCTGGGTGACCTCCGCCGCTTCCCGGGCCAGCAGCGCGGCGCGATCGAACTTGAGGATGGCGGGATCCTTGGCCTCGGCCTTATTGCGCCACGCCTCGAAGCCCTTGCCGTTGACGATATCCTCGGGGATGCGCTCGTCGTAGAAGGCGAACAGCGTCTCCTCGTCGACCAGAATGTCACGCTTGCGGGCGCGATCCTCCAGCTCTTCGACCTCTTCCACCAGAGCGCGATTGTAGTCGAAGAATTCCCCCTTGGTGCGGAAATCCCCCTCCACCAGCGCCCGGCGGATGAACAGTTCGCGCGATTCGCGCGGGGCAATCGGTCCGTAGTGCACGCTGCGGCCGCTGACGATGGGCAGGCCGAACAGGGTGACCTGCTCCTTGGCCACCACCTGGGCACGCTTCATTTCCCAGTGGGGCTCGCTGTGGCTGCGCTTGACCAGATGGCCGGCGACGGGCTCAATCCACTGCGGTTCGATCCTGGCCACCGTTCGCGCGAACAGTCGGGTGGTCTCCACCAGCTCGAAGGCCATCAGCCACTTGGGCGTTTTCTTGGCCAGCCCGGAGCCGGGGTGGATGACGAACTTGCGGTTGCGTGCCCCCAGGTATTCGCGGTTTTCGGTAAGCATGCCCAGATGTGAGAGCAGCCCCGGCAGCAGCGCCTTGTGCAGCTGCACGGCGTTCTGCCGGCGGGCCTGTTGTCGCGCCTGGTCGAGGGTCTCCCCTTCACCGGCGGGCTCGGGCGGCGGCGTGGGCGGAGGCACCTCGATCTCCATCTCGCGCAGCAGCTGACGCAGCTGGCGGAAGGTGTCGTGCCATTCCCGCAGACGCAGGTAGTTGAGGTAGCGCTCCTTGCACCAGCGCCGCAGGCGATTGCCGGAGAGTTCCTCGCGGGCCGCCTCGAAGCCCTGCCACAGGTTGAGCAGGGCGACGAAGTCGGAGTCCGGGTCGTGCCAGCGGCGGTGGGCCTGATCGGCGGCCTCGCGCTTCTCCGCCGGGCGGTCGCGCGGGTCCTGCACTGCCAGCGCCGAGACCACCACCAGTACGTCGCGCAAGCTGCCCTGCTCGGCGCCGGCCAACACCATGCGCGCCAGGCGCGGATCGATGGGCAGCCGGGCGAGCTTGCGCCCTATCGTCGTCAGACGATTGCTCTCGTCCACCGCACCCAGCTCGAACAGCAGGCGGAAGCCGTCGGTGATGAAGCGCGAATCGGGTGGATCGACGAAGGGGAACTGCTCGATGTCGCCGAGCTTGAGCGACAGCATCGAGAGGATCACCGAGGCCAGGTTGGTACGCCGAATCTCGGGATCGGTGAATTCAGGACGGGAGAGGAAATCCTCCTCGTCGTAGAGGCGAATGCACACCCCCTCGGCCACGCGCCCGCAGCGCCCCTTGCGCTGGTCGGCGCTGGCCTGGCTGACCGGCTCCACCGGCAGCCGCTGGATCTTGGAGCGATAGCTGTAGCGGCTGATGCGCACCAGCCCCGGATCGATCACGTAGCGGATACCGGGCACCGTGAGCGAGGTCTCGGCAACGTTGGTGGCCAGCACGATACGCCGCCCGGCGTGAGGAGCGAACACGCGATTCTGCTCGGCGTTGGAGAGCCGCGCATAGAGCGGCAGGATCTCGGTGGCCTTGAGGTCGGCGCGGCGCAGCGTATCGGCGGTCTCGCGGATCTCGCGCTCACCGGGCAGGAACACCAGGATGTCCCGTGGGCCGTGGAACCAGCGCTTGTCCCGCTCGATCTGTTCGATCTCCTCCACCGCGTGGAGAATGCCCTCCTGCAGGGTGCGATCGGCCTCGTCCTCCTCCTCGCGCACCAGCGGCCGGTAGTGCACCTCCACCGGGTAGGTGCGCCCCGACACCTCGACAACTGGCGCCGGTCGGGGCCCGCCCTTCTCGCCGGGCAGCGCAAAGTGCTCGGCGAAGCGCGCCACGTCGATGGTGGCCGAGGTGATGATCACCTTGAGTTCAGGCCGGCGCGGCAGCAGCCGCTTGAGGTAGCCGAGCAGGAAATCGATGTTGAGGCTACGCTCATGGGCCTCGTCGATGATGATCGCTTCGTAGCGGGTCAGATCCGGGTCGTGGCGGGTCTCGGCCAGCAGGATGCCGTCAGTCATCAGCTTGACCAGGGTGGCGTCGCCGCTCTGATCGGTGAAGCGCACCTGATAGCCCACCTGCTCACCCAGCGACACCTGGAGCTCCTCGGCCAGGCGTGTGGCCACCGAGCGTGCCGCCAGGCGCCGCGGCTGGGTGTGGCCGATCAAACCGCGCCGTCCCAGCCCCAGCTCCAGGCACAGCTTGGGCAGTTGGGTGGTCTTGCCCGAACCGGTCTCGCCGGCCACCACCACCACCTGGTGCTCGCGCAGCGCGGCGAGAATGTCGTCACGCCGCTCCGCCACCGGCAGTTCGGGAGGATAGTCGAGCGTCACCGGCTGCGCCCGGCGGCTGGCAGCCAGCGCCGCGGAGCGCTCGATGCCGCGCACCACCTCGGCCAGGCCGCGATCCACCGGCTTGCCCTCCCGCAGGCGTCGCTCAAGGCCCTTCAGCCTGCGCGTGAGCGTCTCGCGATCACGCAGCATGACGTCATCCAAAGCGCGCTCCAGACGCTCCAGCGCGGCCCTGTCGGCGGCATTGGCGGAACCAGTAGGGGTTGCGGTGCTCACAGCCATCCTCTTGCCATGGAAAAAAACCTGCCCGCTCCAGGCCACCGGAGCGGGCAGATCATTGTAACGCCGGGAAGCGGAGTTCGGCCAATCGCGGCCGTGCTACTCCTTGCCGTCGCTTTCCTCGTCACGCAACTGACGACGCAGCACCTTGCCGACGTTGGTCTTGGGCAGCTCATCGCGGAACTCGACGAACTTGGGCACCTTGTAGCCGGCCAGCTCCTTCTTGCACCACTCGCGCAGCGTCTTCTCGTCCAGGCTCTCGTCGCGCTTGACCACGAACAGCTTCACCGCCTCGCCGCTGTCCTCGTCCTTGACACCGACCGCGGCCGACTCGACCACGCCCGGGTGACCGGCCACCACGTCCTCGATCTCGTTGGGATAGACGTTGAAGCCCGACACCAGGATCATGTCCTTCTTGCGGTCGACGATCTTGATGTAACCGTCCTCCTGCAGCACGGCGATATCGCCGGTGGAGAACCAGCCATCGTCGCTCAGTACCTTGGCGGTCTCTTCATCCAGGTTCCAGTAGCCCTTCATCACCTGGGGCCCCTGCACGCACAGCTCGCCCGGCTCGCCCAGCGGCAGGGTATTGCCGTCGCTGTCCACCACCTTGACCGCGGTACCCGCCACCGGCTTGCCGATGGTGCCGAGCTGAATGGCGTCGATGGGATTGAAGCTGACCACCGGCGCGGTTTCGGTGAGCCCGTAGCCCTCGGCGATGTCGCATCCGGTGACCTCCTTCCAGCGTTCCGCCGAGGCCTTGGTCAGCGCCATGCCACCGGAAATGGTCAGGTGCAGTTGCGAGAAATCGAGCTTGCGGAAGTCCTCACGGTTGCACAGCGCATTGAACAGCGTGTTCAAACCGATGAAGGCGGTGAACTTGACCTTCTGCAGCTCCTTGACGAAGTTGTCCAGGTCCCGGGGGTTGGGAATCAGGATCGAGTGGTTGCCGGTCTTCATCAGGAACAGGCAGTTCACGGTGAAGGTATAGATGTGATAGACCGGTAGCGGCGCGATCACCACCTCCTTGCCCTCGTCCAGGCCCGGGCCGATGGCCGCATCCGCCTGCAGCATGTTGGCCACCAGGTTGCAGTGGGTGAGCATGGTGCCCTTGGGCAGGCCGGTGGTGCCACCGGTGTACTGCAGCGCGGCGATGTCGTCGAGCCCTCTCTCGACTTCGCGATGCTGACGCGAAGCGCCGTCCTTCAGCGCCTTGCGGAACGGAATCGCCATCGGCAGCGAGTAGGAGGGCACCATCTTCTTGACGTACTTGACCACGGCGTTAATGAGGAAACGCTTGGGGAAGCCGTGCATGTCGCCAAGCTCGGTGACCAACACGTGCTCGATGTCGGTACGGTCGAGCACCTTCTCGAGCTTGCTGGCCATGTTGGCCAGGATCAGGATTGCCCGGGCACCGGAGTCCTTGAACTGGTGCGCCATTTCACGCTCGGTATAGAGCGGATTGGTATTGACTACCACCAGGCCGGCGCGCAAGGCGCCAAACACCGCGATAGGGAACTGCAGCACGTTGGGCAGTTGAATCGCAATACGATCGCCCGGCTGAAGCCCGGTCTCGTGCTGCAGCCAGGCGGCGAAATCGGCCGAGAGACGGTCGAGTTCGGCAAAGGTGAGCGTCTGACCCATGCAGGTGAATGCCGGATTGTCGGCAAAACGCTTCACTGCTTCATGGAAGACGTCCATCAGCGACCGATACCGATCCATGCCTTCCAGCTCAGGTCCGTTGAGAATACCGGCGTTGGCTTGTTCATTCATAGGCGCTATCTCCACAGCTTCGTCGACACGGTCACTCACCCTCGACCCCGACGGTTCTTGTTGTGACAAAGCCGGTACGATATACCAGGCATCGCTCGCCTGTAAAACGCATGATTCAAACGAACGTTCACAAAAGAATGTGCGGTTTCAGGGTGCTCCTTTGTCTACCAAGCTGGGCAAAATCGGCCGGAAAGGCAAGCCGACGCGGGCAAAGGACTCAGTCTCGTTCCGTGATTGTCTCAGTCACGTAGCGGGACACGATCCGCCCATGCCGCCACACCAACAGCTCACCCGGCACCATGCGAACCCATGCCTCGTTACTGGTCAGCGGCTCCGTCGCGATTACCGAGACGATGTCGTCGGGGGTCGTATGCTCGGCAAAGTTGACCGTCAGCTCGGCATCCGAGAGCTCGGCGCTGCCGAACGGCGCGCGCCGCGTGATGTGGGCCAGCTTGGTCGAGCAATAGGTGTAGAGAAACTCGCCGTCAGCCAGCAGCAGATTGAAGACCCCTTTGCCGCGCAGCGTTTCGCAAAGGCCATGGAGGCGTTGCCAGAGGGCCTGATGCTCTTCGCTCAGCAGCGCGTCGCTCGACGCCAGTCGCGGCGCCTCGGCAAAGCGTTCGCGCAGGCTGGCCAACAGCCAGCAGAAGGCGTGCTCGCTGTCGGTATCGCCCACCGGCCGATAGAAGCTCAAGGGCAATTCCTGCCACGCTTCGAGCTGGCCGTTATGGGCGTAGCACCACGTTCTGCCCCACATTTCCCGGGTGAAGGGATGGGTATTGGCCAGACGAACCTGACCGACATTGGCCTGACGAATGTGGCTGATGACGATATGTGACTTGATCGGATAGTCGGTGATCAGCCGGGCAATGGGCGAGCGAATCGACGGGTGAGGGTCGCGGAAATCGCGATAGCCGCCCGCCTCGTAGAAGGCGATGCCCCAGCCGTCACGATGGGGCCCGGTACCACCGCCTCGATGCAAGAAGCCGGTGAAACTGAAGCAGATATCGGTGGGCACGTTGGCGCTCATGCCCAGCAGCTCACACATGCGGTTCCTCCCGTGATCCGGCATGGCGATGCCGTATCGCCATTCGCCAGGCGACCAACAGCACCAGCAGTAGCAGCAGCCCACCGGCCAGTAGCGCACCGGCCCCGCGTCGGTCTCCCACGGCCTCCTCGAGCGGCCGGGTCAGCACGGGCTGCCACTCTCGCCAGCGCTCCTGGGCCGCCCGCGGCAGTTGCTGAATGCTGCGCACTGCCTGTTCCAGCGGCTGCGGCAGCGGCGACTCCGAGGTGGCACGCGGCTCGCGCACTGGAGTCAGCTCTTCGTGAAAGCGCACCACCTCCAGCGCCGGGCCGGCATCCACCTGACCGATCGCCGTGGTCACCGACGGGAACAGCACCAGGCGCGGTAGCTGCAGCTCGTGGGTCTCGCCGTCGAGGGTGACCTCACCGCGCAGAACCAGCGGCACGCTGAGCGCCGTGTCCAGCTCAGGTAGCGCAATGCTCCAGCGCCGCTCGGCCATCGGCTCAGCGGCAAGGTGTGCGCCTTGGAGCTGACCGTAAAGACGGGTATTGTGACGATCCAGCAAGGGATGTTCGGCACTCAACAGGACCCGCTGGCTGGCCTCGTCGTGACGGGCCGCCACGGCCGGCAGGACATTGACCGGCTGAACACGCTGCCGGCGAAAGCCTTGGCCTTCGGCACGCACCGCCAGTTGGGCCTTGCCCGCCAGCACCGGTGCCGGCAGCTTGCCGGCGAAACGCGCCTCCTGCTGCTCGAGTACCACCGCCGACTGGGCCGAGCCCGATTCGTCGCGCAGCTCCGCCGTCAAACGGAGATGGGCCGGCAACGCGTCGGCCACCACCTCATCACCCTCGCGCAGGAACCAAGCCTCCACCGGCACGCCGAAACCGAGATACAGGGTGCTCGACACGCCACTCATCTGCAGGTGAAGCGGCGACTCGACGGTGATGCGGCTGTTCGGCCCCGCCCCGCCCTCGAGGCGCCATTGACCCGCTTGAGGATCAGGTACCTTGATGAGGTCGTAGTGAGGCTCGCTGCGCCACTCGGCGCCTTCCGGGGGGGCTTCGGCGGTGTAGCGCCGGCCGTCGGGTGCGACCAGCGTCGCCGGCTCCTCACCGCGAAACAGCAGCGCGGTGAAGCCGCGCAGTCCCGGCTCGACGAGGAACCCCCGGTCGGTGACCGGTACGCGATCGCTGGGATAGATGCGATCGACGATATCGAGGAAGGCGCCCATCAGCGCATCGGGAGCGGCAACCGAAGCCGAAAGCCCACCGGTCATCTGAGCCAGGCGCTCGACCAGATCGAGGTCGGCCTCGTCCGAGAAGGCAATGGCGTGTATCACCACGCCTTCCTCGGCCAGGCGTGGACCAAGCTCATCGAGCAGGGCCTCGCGGGATGACGTATCGATGGCCGGCTTGCTACCGCGCCAGGCAGGCAGGTCGATCACGCCATCGGTAAGCAGCACCAGGTGCAGCGGAACGCCGTTCGGCTCGACCATGGCCGTATGATAGACCGCCGACTCGATGTCGGTGAATTGCTCGTAAGCGACCAGCTGAGGTGCCAGCGCCCTGGCACGCTCGCGCCACTCGGCGTTCACTGGTGACGGCGGCAGCGGGCTGCGCACCCGCTCGCCGAAGGTCCAGATCCCTGCCGTGGCGCCATCGGGCACCATGGCGACAAGGAGTTCCAGCGCCTTGCCGGCCAGCTGGTCGGGGTCGTTGTGACGCATGCTCCCCGAAACATCGAAGATGACCCTGACCTCGGGCCGCTCCGCTACCTCTGTAGCGGAGAGATGACCCGCCATTACCAAGCAACCGACCAACCCTGCCAGCCAGCGCCATATCGTGTTGCGCTCCCTCCCCATCGGGGCTCCCTAGCCGATCTTCGGCTCCCGGCGCTTGGTTGACGCATGCGGTTGTCTACCGCCCTGGCCAGCACGCCTTCTGTTATGGTCCCGCTTCCTGCTCTCTTCGTCCTGTTGCTTTTTCTTCTGCGCACCGCCTTCAACCACAGGCTCGGCACGAAACATCCATACCTGCAACACGCCGATGGCCAGGCCCAGCAGTGCACCCGCGGCCAACAGCAAAGCCGTCGACATCAGTGTCGACGCATTGCGCTCGAGAAACGCCACGGCAGCCACCACCACCGCCGGCGCCATGCCGGTATAGGTCTCCCCTTCCACCAGCGGCAGCCGAAAACGCGTCGGCATCCACAGAATGCCGGCCACCGCCCAGGTGATGGGTAGACGCAGCATACGGGGTAGAAATGCCAGCCCCAGGTAACCTGCCACCAGCACGACCAGCGACAAACCCAGATAGGTCAGCCATAGTAGGGACATCGAATCGGATGTCAGCATCGATACCTCTTCGTTGCATTACGCCCCGCCACATGACGGAGCGTACAGGATGGAAAGTCATTTTGAGTATGGTACACCCGCCCCAATGAAAGCACAGCCGCCACAAAGTTCCTCTATCCCCGCCGCCGATTTTTCATCGCCGTCGCCGGTCGAACGGTTTCGCCGCCCCGATGACCCCGAATGGCATTGGCTGGAAGACCGCGACGACCCGCAGGTCAGCGCCTTTCTGGAAGCGGCGAATGACGAATCCAAGACCTGGATGAGACCACTCGACGATCTGGTGGAGCGGCTCTATCACGGCCATCTCTCGCGTCGTGAGCTGGGCATCAAGGGCCTGCCCACCGCGCTCGATCGCTTCACCTACTGGAGCGAGACCGCCGCCGATGCCGATTACCCCGTATGGTGGCGCCATCACAACGGCAATCCGAGCGACGCGGTACCTTTTCTGGACCTGCAGCAGCGCGCCGCGGCGGAGCACTACCTGGAATTGGGCGACATGGCCCTATCGCCGGACGAGCGCTGGCTGGCCTGGACCGAAGACACCAGCGGCGATGAGCGCTTCACGCTCTACCTCAAGGCGCTGCCCGACGGTGAACCGCTGCTGCTGCTGGAGGAAATAGGCCCGGAGCTGACCTGGGCCGAGGACAACGCCACCCTGCTGTTCACCCGCTACGACGCCACCCAGCGCCCCGACAGCATCTGGCGCCTGCCGCTGAATCGAGGCCAGGCCGGCGAACCGGCGTTGATCCTGCGCGAAGACGATGCGGAGTTCTGGCTGGGGCTGGGCAAGACACGTTCACGGCAGTGGCTGGTGCTAGAGAGCGCCTCGAAGGACACCAGCGAGTGTTACCTGCTGTCGGCCCAGGCGCCCGACCAGACGCCGCGCTGCTTCCGGCCACGGGAGAAGGGCGTGGAGTACGGGCTGGAGCACCGTCCCGGATATTTCTACGTGCTGCACAACCGCAACGCCCCCCACTTCTGCCTCGAGGTCGTGGACGAGCATGATCCGCAGGCGCCCTGGCGTCCGCTGATCGAACACCGCGACGACACCACCCTGGAGGATGTCGAAGCCTTCGACTGGGGGCTGGCCATTAGCGAGCGCGACCATCACGAGGCCCAGGTCAGGGTGCGCATCGTCGAACTCGATGGTGGCCATGCCGTCGGACGAGACGAGCGTCTGCCCCTGCCGGAATCGCCCTGCAGCCTGATGCTCGGCGATATGCCCCACTTCGACAGCCGCCGCCTGCGCCTGCGAGAGGAGTCGTTCGTCATGCCGGTGCACTGGCTCGAGCACGACCTCGACAGCGGCCAGCGCCAGGTGCTCAAGTCGCAGCCCATCCACGGCGACCTGCAGCCCCAGGACCTGTGCTGTGAACGCATCTGGGCCCGCGCCCACGATGGCGAACGAATTCCGGTATCGGTGGTGATGCGTGCCGATCTAGCCGGCCACCCGCTGCCCACCCTGCTGTACGGCTATGGCGCCTACGGCGAGGTGCTCGACCCCTGGTTCTCGGTGGCCAGGCTGGAGCTGCTTGCGCGCGGCGTTGCCTTTGCCGTGGCGCATGTGCGCGGCGGCGGCGACCGAGGCGAACCCTGGTACCTGGCCGGCAAGCTCGAACACAAGGAAAACAGTTTTCGCGACTTTCTGGCGGCGCGCCACGCGCTGGTGGAGAAAGGCTTCAGCGACGCCGAACGGATTGCCGCCTACGGCGCCAGCGCCGGGGGCCTGCTGGTGGGCGCCAGCCTCAATCTGGCACCAGAGGCCTTCTGTGCCGCCCTACTGGACGTGCCCTTCGTCGACGTACTGCGCACCATGGAGAACCCCGACCTGCCGCTGACCACCGCCGAATACACCGAATGGGGCAACCCCGACGAGCCCGATGCGCGAAAACGCATTCGCGCCTATTCGCCGCTCGACAACCTGACGCCGCAGCCCTACCCCACGCTGTTTCTTCAGGGCAGTTGGCACGACACCAGAGTGCCCTACTGGGAGCCCGCCAAGCTCTATGCCCGACTACGGGAAATGGGTACCGCACGCGGCCCGGTGCTGCTGCGCACCGACATGGCCGCCGGACACGGTGGCGCTTCGGGACGCTTCAAGGCCTGGCACGACAATGCCCGCCAGGACGCTTTCATTCTTTGGGCGCTGGGTCTCGCCGAGAGAGAGGCCTGAGCAGCCGAGGGCAACAAGAATCCGGCCCGGTTGGAACCGGGCCGGGTCGTCACGGAAGATCAGCCGCCGGCACCGCCACCGCTGCCGCCACCGGCACCGCCG